>JANYFT010000229.1 GCA_025359625.1 Ferruginibacter sp. | reverse complement strand
ACAAATGCCAATGCAGAATCCTTTAACTCAAAAATAAAGCTGTTCAGAGCAAATCAAAGAGGCGTGGTAGATATACCTTTCTTCTTGTTCAGGCTGCACAAACTTTTTGCTTAGTCCCCACAAGATTAATGTGAGCCATTTTTTTCTGAACCATCTGCAACCATTAAAAAATAAGGGTTCAATGATTATTTCACTTAATTTTAAAGAAAAAAAGCAATATGAAAAAAATCATTCTTCTAGGTTTGCTTGCATGCGTTTGTGTAACTGCTGTCTACGCCCAAAAAAGTACCGATAAACTTTTAAGGCATGTAGTACTGTTTAAATTTAAAGCTGATGCTTCCGCAGCAGGTGTAAAATCTGTTGAAGATGCTTTTATGGCTTTGAAAGGAAAAATAAGTACCATAAAAGATGTGGAATGGGGATTAAACAGCAGTCCTGAAAAACTGAATGAAGGATTAACGCATTGCTTCTTTGTAACTTTCACAAGCAATAAAGACCGGGACGATTATCTTGTGAACCCGGCACACCTTGCATTTGTAGAAGTATTGAAACCATACCTTGATAAAGTGGTGGTGGTAGATTACTGGGTAAAAAAATAATCAGTAGCTTTTTTTTGTGCAGGTAAAAAAAGAGGTTGTAGTTGAAAAAAAGGTTTCTCATTCCGTTGCGTTTAGATATAAAGCGGAAATGAAAGCAGTAAACTGCTATCAAAATACCTTTCATCATAGAATTGAGAGGCGGATGTTTTTGGTGTATAGTTTTTCATTAATTTACAGTTAATAAATTATGCTTTTCTTAAAATATAAAACCAACTAATGTTTGAAAAAAATGTTTTTATTCACCATGTATATTTTTGGCTCAGCAATCCTGAAAGCATAGCAGACCGCAATCAGCTCACCGAAGGATTAAACAAACTTTCTTCTGTTACTACCATCAAAACATTTCATATTGGTGTGCCTGCAACCACCAGCAGGGAAGTGATTGATAGTACTTACGCTGTATCCTGGCTGCTGCTATTTAAAAATAAAGAAGACCAGGATAGTTACCAGACAGACCCCGTTCATTTAAAATTTGTTGACGACTGTAAACACCTGTGGAATAAAGTAGTGGTGTATGATACCGTAAGTTTATAAACAATGTATTTCAATTTTTCCGCTAAATAATAATTTTTTTAACGACACTAAATGCCACTTAATAAAGAAATATGAAAAAGAAAAATGATCAGCACTCCCGCAGGAAATTTATTAAAAATGTTTCTGTTGCCACCGCCGGTTTTTTTATTGTTCCCCGCCATGTTTTAGGCCGGGGCTTTGTTGCCCCCAGCGATAAATTAAATATTGCCGGTATTGGTGTGGGCGGCAAAGGAGAAAGCGATTTATCAGAATTCTCCAAAAGCACTGCTGTAAACATCATCGCTTTATGCGATGTGGACGACAGATCGGCGGCCAAATCCAGAGCCCGGTTTGCAAAGGCGCCTTATTATAAGGACTTCAGGGAAATGCTTGCTAAAGAAGCAAAAAATATTGATGCTGTTTCGGTATCAATACCCGATCACGGCCATGCAGTAGCTGCGTTGGCGGCTATGCAAATGGGCAAACATGTATATGTGCAAAAGCCATTAACGCACGATATTTATGAAGCAAGGATATTAACCCAGGCTGCAAAAAAATATAAGGTGGTAACTCAAATGGGCAACCATGGCGCTTCTTATGACGGGGTTAAAAAAATGCAGGACTGGTATAACGCCGGGTTGATTGGTGATGCCGTTACTATTAATTGCTGGACAAACAGGCCGGTGTGGCCACAGGGTTTTGGAAAACCTACCGGCAAAGAAGAAGTGCCCAAAGAACTGGACTGGGATTTATGGCTTGGCCCAACTGCATGGGAAGAATACCACAAAGGATTTGTGCCGTTTAACTGGCGTGGTTATCCAAGTTTTGGAACAGGTTCATTGGGCGATATGGGTTGCCATATTATTGACCCTGCTTTTAAAACTACTGGTCTTGGTTATCCGTCGGAAGTAGAGTGCAGTGCGGTAGATATTTACGAACAAATGTGGTCGCCTACTTATCATCCCGACAGCTTTCCTGCAGCCTCCTCTTTAAAATTAAAATTTCCCGGAAAAGCTGGCAAGCCGGATACAATTTTGCATTGGGTAGATGGCGGCCTTTTACCTGACAGGCCCGAAGAATTGGGGGCAAACGAAATGATGGGTGATGACGGTGGGGGTGCAATTATTATTGGTACAAAAGGTAAAATGATGTGCGGCACTTATGGCAATAATGCCATGCTGTTGCCTACTTCACGCTCTAAGGAGGTGAACATTCCGCAGGTAACCAAAAGGGTTCCCGAAGGACACTATTTGCAATGGGTAAATGCCTGTATTGCAGGATATGGAAAAAATGAACTAAGCTCTTCATTTGATTATGCAGGCCCTTTAACTGAATCCATTTTGATGGGGAACCTGGCGTTGCGTTCCTGGAATATTAAGAGTGGAAAAAGCTTCCCCGGAAGAAAAAAATTACTATGGGATGCAGAAAATATGAAGATTACCAACTTTGATGAGGCCAACCAGTTTGTAAAAAGAACTTATAGGGATGGCTATAAATTTGAATTGTAATAAACGCTTATTATTTTAAAAAACCTCCGCATTTGTGGAGGTTTTTTTGTTAATAGATAATTACATTTCAAGCAACTTATACATTTCATCCAGATTTGGTGAAAGGATATTTTTTGTCCTACTGTGATAAAATGATTGAATTATTTTGTTAGTGAAGATCAGGAAAAAGTGCAGGAGAGCAATATTATTTAGTGTGGTTATTCAACCAGCGGAACAAATCATCCAGCACTTCCTGCCGGTTTATCTCATGAAGCATTTCATGGCGTCCTCCCGGATATAATTTATAAGAAATATCTTTCACCCCTGCAGCTTTCCAGTTGCTGATAAATTGTAAAAAACCTTTACCAAATAAGCCCACTGCATCTTTATCGCCGGCAAATGCATACACCGGAATATTAGTTGGGATTAAACGTATATTTTTTTTGTCGAAAGCATCGCTGATGCCTTTAAAAAAATAATAAAAAAATTGTGCGCTGCAAATAAAGCCACATTGGGGATCATCAATGTACATATCCACAGCTTTGGTATCCCGGTTAAGCCAGTCAGATGCCGTTCTGTTTGGCTTAAAAGAATTATTAAATTTTCCGAATGATAACTGATCAATCAGTTTGCTCCGATAACGGGCACCAAATAATTTCAGCTGCACCCACGCAAGTAAGATGCCCATCCCCATCAACGGATCTTTCTTTCCATTGGTGGCAGATAAAATCAATCCGTCAATCGTGTTGCCATACATTTGAAAATAACGCTGGCAAAGAAATGACCCCATACTGTGCCCCAGTAAAAATATTTTTTGTTGGGGCCATGCTGTCCTGTGGTGCTGCATTATTATGTGCATATCATCTACTTGTTTGTAGAACCAATTATCTTCTCCAAGGCCCAGATCATCAGCGCCTGCTACTGCTTTGCCATGTGCCCGCTGGTCGTGGGCATAAACTGCAATGCCCTGTTGCACGAATATTTCAGCAACAGGTGCATATCGTTCTGCATATTCTGCCATACCATGTGCTATGTGAAAAACACAGCGGGGCACCACATCCGGTAGCCAAGCGTACACCGGCATCAGGTGGCCATCGGCGCAGGGCAACTGAAATGATTTTTTTTGCATCTGTTCTGCAATAATTGATTTGATATTTTATTTTTTCAAACCTGCTCTTTTCTGCATTTCTTCCAGGGGCATGGCAATCATTCTTCCCACCGGCTGATTACCCCTGTAAGTAATTACTTTCAACATCACAGCATCTTTTGGAGGTGTAAGGGCAGCCGTATATTTTGGATAAAACTTATCAGGGAAAGAATTATCAAAACTATAATAAGTATCAAGCCCTTCAATTTCCGTTGCCAGTTCAATCTGTAGTTTTCCTCCATTATTCTTTGCAGTAAAAATGGGATCGTACATCGCCGGAGAATATTTTATTTCACGGATATCATACCGTTTAAAATGCTGTTCCACTTTTGTAATAAATCCATTCCAGTTCTTTTTTTCTTTAGGCGACCACAGGCACTCCGCTATTGCAAAGGCTCTTGGCCACGCCATGTATTGCAGGTGGCGCACGTTGGCTATTTGCTCTGTCCATATATTTGCTTGTCCGCCTTTAATATACCTTGCATCCACGCCAGGTGGTACCGGTTCAAATTGATAAGTTTTATTCAACCGAAGGGATGAATAAACCCGGGGTTCCGTAATAACATCGCTTTGCATAAAATCGAGGTACACAAATGGCGACGGTGTCATCACTACCTCATGCTTTAATTTAGCCGCTTCTATGCCACCTGTTTCTCCCCGCCAGCTCATTACAGCAGCATTGGGTGCAAGGCCACCTTCCAGTATTTCATCCCAGCCAATCACCTTTTTGCCTTTTGATTCAACTATTTTTTCAACTCTTTTTCCAAAATAACTTTGCACTTCCTGCATGTTTTTTAAACCTTCCTTTTTCATCAATGCTTTAATGGCATCGCTTTTTTCCCAGTAGGTTTTAAAAGTTTCATCCCCTCCAATATGGATATAGTCAAAAGGAAAAAGCTGGGCTAACTGCGTAATTACCTTATCAAGAAAAACGTATACATTTTCATTAGCGGGGCAAAGATTGTCATCTGCCAATGCCGTATGGGTTGCCCAGTCCTTAATTTTTTCTCCTGAAGAAACACCATGGTTGTCTACACCATTTGAACATGATAAATCGGGATATGCTGTAATGGCGGCGAGGCTATGGCCGGGCACATCTATTTCGGGCAAAACATTTACAAATTTTTCTTTTGCATATTGCACCACTTCTGTAATATCCTCCTGGGTGTAAAATCCTCCATAGTCACGGGGCTCATCAGGTGTGGGCTGAGAAAAGGTTCCAAAGTAGCCTACTTTTTTTACATTCCAGGAACCGACTTCTGTTAATTTTGGCAGCCCTTTTATTTCTATGCGCCATCCTTCATCATCGGTTAAATGCCAGTGAAACAGGTTGTATTTGTAACGGGCCATCTGGTCAATAAAATCTTTTACTTCTTTTTTTGTAAAGAAACGCCTTGAAACATCAAACATTAAACCCCGCCAGCCAAAGCGTGGATAATCGGTAATGGTAACACAGGGCGCCTCCCATTTTACGTGTTGCATAATTATATTGCTTTCTATCTCTTTGGGTAATAACTGCATCAGGGTTTGAACGCCATAAAATAATCCTGCTGGTTGATTGGCCTGAATTAGTATGTTACCTGAACTGATATTTAACTGGTAACCTTCATTGCCAATAACCGGGTTAACGGTTGTATTGATAACCAGTTTAATTACTGCTTCCGGCATCTGGCTGCCAAACAAAACTTTATATCCTGTAGCAAGTGCAAAACGCTGTTGCAAAAAATCAAGAGTTGGTTTTAGGGCAGGCAAACCGGGGGCTTCTATAGTGATGGTAGCAGGAAGAACAAATGTGCCTGCATTTTGCACCATTTGCACCGGCTCAGGAATAATTGCAATTGCAGTGGAAGTACTTTGACAAATTGCGTATGTGCCTGACAGGTAGCAGGACAATAAGATCGCTATTTTTTTCATAAACAAACTGGGTTTAATAAATTACCAAAGGGTAACTTTTAGGTATCAAATGTAGGGATTTATAACAATGAATGAATGCAGTTTTACGAAATGGAATCTTGAGCGTATTACAAGGCGATATTCGCCGCAAGACTTGCTAATATAGAGCAGTTACTACTTAAATTATAACCATAGCAAAGTATTGTAGAAAGTAAATAATTTAGTAAAGTTTGTATGTTATAAATTGATGTTACCTATATTGCAAATAAAAAAGTGCAAAGTAAAAAAGTGCTTTGCTCAGTACAGGTGAAAATGCTAACAATGATTTCAAAGTTTATCATTTACCACTTATTTTTTAAAAACTAATTATTATAAAGATGCTTAAAGTTTTATTTTTTCAAAGTGTTTTAACAGTACTGTGTTTATGCGGATATGCACAGGTAAAGGATTACAAGTATGAAATGATGAATCTTTCCAAAAGTATTCAGGCTAATTTTTACATTGATAGTAATGGATATTATAAAGAAACAACTGAGCCGGAAAAAGATGGCCGGCCGGTATCATATTTATGGGGACTGTGTGCCATGTTGCAGGCGCATAACGAAATGGAAAAAATGATGACTAAAAGTACGCTGACAACTAGCACTTTTGACATAATTAAGAAATATTATGACCCTGCAATTCCGGCGGCGGGCTATGCATCTTACAGCATGGAGTTTAAAGGAGGAGATCGTTTTTACGATGATAACCAATGGATAGGTATTACTGCGATGGATGCTTATGCCCGTACAAAAAAATCGGAATGGCTGCATACAGGAAAAGAGATTTATCAATTTATGATGACGGGGTATGATACAACAGCGGGTGGTGGCCTTTATTGGCAAGAAGGTAATAAAAAATCAAAGAACACTTGTAGTAACGGGCCGGGTATTATATTGGCTTTACAATTGTACCAGGCTACAAAAGAAAAATCTTATTTGGATACCGCATTGCTATTGTATAACTGGGTGAATGAAAATCTAAAATCTCCGGCAGGATTGTATTACGACAATATTAATCTAAACACAAAAGCCACTGATCATAGGCTATATGCCTACAATACAGGCACTATGTTACAGGCTGCTGTTTATTTGTTTGAATGTACCAATGATAAAAAATATTTACTACAAGCCACAGCCATTGCAAACAGTTCGGTTAGTTTTTTTGTAGCTAATAAAAAGTTCAGAGATGACTATTGGTTTAGTGCTGTGCTGTTGCGGGGCTACCAGCATTTATTAAAATATAATAAGGATGTTAAGTATATCACTGCTTTTAAAAATGCCATTGACGAGGCCCTTGCCAATAATAAAAACACCAAAGGATTGATGGGTAAAAAACATGCACTTAATTTGGTTGCACAAGGAGGTATGCTTGAAATGCTGGCACGTTTTGCATGGCTTCAGCAACAGCTTGTGGTACAATAAAGCCTGTGTAAACCCACAGATAATACAAATACCCGCTACCTTATTTAAACACCTCTCTTTTTAAACCTTTAAAATTTGTGATGGTAATTTTTACTGCATCTTTATCCAGTAAAATTTTCCGGGATGATTGTGATAAGTAAGTAGATCCATAGTAAAATTCAACCCGTCTTTTTTTATTGTTGGCATATATAATATCTGCACAAAAATCATCCGGTTTCAGGTTGATCCATTTTTGAGTTTTACCTGGTGAAATAGTTTTTGTAAATGTCAAAAGACTGTCCTGGTTTTGTGTTGCTATCAGCAGGTCTTCATTTTTTGCACTGTGAATAGTTGCCAAACCTTTTGCATCTCCGTTTACAAAAAAACCACTTTGTGGTATTGTGATAGCAGTAAAATTTCCTTTGCCATCACCTTTCAGGCAAAGCCCGTTAAAGGCGTCATGACGGCCACTGTAAGGCTCCATTCCATAGTCATTCCCTACCATTAAAATATCCAGGTTGTCATCTCCGTCCACATCTTCACTCATCATTCCATAAACAGGCGCAGTCTGAGCTTCAGCGGGTAAAGGTTTAATGGTAAATTGTCCATTTCCTTTGTTTTCTATATAACTTGTTTGCATATCTGTGGCCTGCATGGTAGTAGCATCCTGCCTGTCTTTTGCACTCCATAAATCATCCATTGTGGCACTGCCGAATGACTGATAAGTTGGGTACTTTTTGCGGATGGATAATAACTGACTTGACAGATCCTCTTTGGTATGCATCGGAAAAGGTTTCAAGGTACTGTCTGCTGCCTGCATGTAACAAAATACCATCGCATCCATAGACCCGTTTTGGTCGAGGTCTTTTGCAAAAATCGTCATTGGTTCTTTGGGCGTGGCTTTATAATTTGAGTTAAGCCCAAGATTACCTGCTATATAATCTATATCGCCATCATTATCAAAATCACCCGCTACCAAACTATTCCACCACCCAATGTGACTGCTGATAGCAGCTGTTTTATTTATCTGAATAAATCCTTTACCGGTATTTTTTAAAAATGTAACAGGCATCCATTCACCCACCAGCACCAGGTCAATTTTACCATCCTTATCAAAATCACTCCATAAGGCATCTGTTATCATACCCATGTTTTTTAGTGCCGGGCAATATTGTTCAGTAACGTCTGTAAACTTTCCTCCGTCGTTTCTTAAAATAAAACTTTGTGGTGCAGTTGGATAAGCGCCAGACACCACACGGCCGCCAACAAAAAGATCCAGATCTCCATCACCATCAAAATCAACTGCACGCACACAGGAGCCATTGGTAGTTTCTTTTGGCAATGCATTTTCTGCTCTTGTAAATTTTCCTTTGCCATTGTTGATGTATAAACGGTCCTGGCATATCTCATTGCCAGGTGGCAGTTCATAACTTCCACTCACCACATACATATCAAGATTCTTATCGTTATTGGCATCAAAAAAAAGTACCCCCATATCTTCTACCAGCGGGTCTTCTTTTTGCAAAAACCGGTCTCTATCCTTGGTAAAATTCCCTTTTGCATCCTGCATAAAAAACATACCGGGATTGCTGCTTGATCCGCCTACATAAAAATCATCAAAACCATTATTGTCAATATCGCCCACAGCAATGCCAGGGCCATACTGACTAAGTTTATGTGGCAGGGTTGGCTGAATATTATAATCAACAAAATCATCTTCAACCGGCTTGTAAGCAATGCCATATTGTTTGGATGTGGAGGTAAAAATAGGAGGTTTTGTAAGGGCTGTAAATCTATTGCTCTGTACAGCATCTTTCTCATTTACTGTAATGGTTTGGTCTGTTGAAATATTGGTAAGCAATTGCCAGCTGTCATTGGGCCATACAATTTTTAATGAATCAATTTGTGCAGTATTGCCCACTCCAAAATGAGCCCTTGCATCATCTGTACTAAGGTAACCACGGGTAGGCTGATGTTCATAAAATTGCTGTTGGTGATTGCCATAATAAATTCGTATGCTTGCACCAATTCCCTCTGTATTTAATCCACTTCCATTTAAATCAACTGTTAACCGGTGCTGACTTTTATCGTGTGAGGTATTCTCATAAACAGAAGCAATTTCATTGATGTTGTTGATGATAATATCAAGGTCGCCATCATTATCCAAATCCGCATATACACCGCCATTGGCAAACGACGATTGTGTAAATCCCCATGCTACAGAAGTATTTTCAAAATGAGTATTACCCATATTCTTAAAAGAGTAATTGGGTATTTTAACTACGGGCAGCGAATCTGCCAGTGCCAGCGAAAGGTTGCCGGTATTTGCGATCTGTCCATTATCGTAAGAGATATAATCGAGGTCCGTCACATCACGTGGTAAACCATTTGTAATTACCAGGTCACGCAGGCCATCATTATCGAAATCAGCCACCAGCGGGCACCAGCTCCAGTCTGTTTCATACATACCCGCCATAAAACCTACATCGCTAAAAACAGGGTGGCCCAAAGGGGTAGTTCCACTATTTATCTGTAATACATTTCGTACGTACTGATGTGTGTAACCAAATTTGTCTGCATTGGTATAGTTATAATATTCATTGCCGCTGAGCATTCTTTTTTTGCGCATATTACTCTCCGGCAACATTTCTAATGATACCAGGTCGGCAAGCCCATCGTTGTTGATATCAACCGCATCAGTACCCATGGCGTTCCAGCCGGTATGTTTAAAATATTCACCCAGCCGGTTTGTGAAAGTGCCATTTTTATTGTTGATATACAGCAGGTCGTTAGATACAAAATCATTGGCAACATATACATCGGGCCAGCCATCATTATTAAAGTCGGAGATACATGCAGCATGCCCCCATCCTTCCATTACAATACCAGCTTCGTGTGATACATTTGTAAACGTATGGTTGCCATTGTTGCGATAAAGGCGATCGTTATTTAACGCAGACCCGTCTGTTACTTTTGGCCTGAATTTAATGGGCGTTTTAGGGTCATTCAATTCGTTGGTAACAAGGTACAGGTCAAGGTCACCATCTTTGTCGTAATCAAAAAAATATCCCTGGGTGCTAAAGCCGGTATCCGCAATTCCGTATGCCGCAGCTTCTTCTTTAAAAACAGGGATCCCATTTTTATCAAGCCCCTTGTTGATGTATAATAAATTTGTTCGCCTAAGGGCATCTTTTCTAAATGAAGCAGATACATAAATATCCAGCCAGCCATCTGCGTTTATATCCACCACTGAAACGCCGGTACACCACCTGCCTTCGCCGGTTACGCCCGCTATATTGGTAATGTCTTCAAAATGCAATGCGCCTTTATTGAGGTACATTTTATTGGCCACCATATTACCTGCAAAATATACATCTAACAATCCATCTTTATTAAAGTCTGCAATGCCAACACCCCCACCATTATAAATGTTTGCCTGGTTTAAAATATTAATGCTATCACTTTCAGTAATTTGATTTTTAAAATCAATACCGGTTTGCAGGGAAGAGCGCAGTGAAAACAGGGGAGGAGTTTTAGATTGGGCGCTGCTGGTAAACACACCTGTATTAATACAAATTACTATTAGTAGCAGCGGCTTTAAAACACGTAACATCATAGAAGCATTAATTAAATAACGCAAAGTAATATTTTTATGATTGCAAATTTTTATTGTATTTTCTTTCTGTGTCATTATTTATTCATTTAGTTACTGAGCATACTTCTTCATCACTTGCAATGATTTCATAAAAAACCAGCAACGGCCCATTAGTTTGTAAAACATAAAAAACTTTCGGTGCTAATTTTTTGTAAACCCGTTGCGGTAATTTAACGGACTTATTTTAAGCCGCTTTTTAAAGGTTTTATAAAAATGAGCGTGATCATTAAATCCGCTTTCAAAACAAATTTGATTAACCGGTTTATTGGTATGCACCAGTTCTTGCCGGGCAAAATCTATCCTGTAATCCGTTACTGCTGCTATAAAAGTTTTCCTGTTTGTTTTTTTGAAATATTTGCAAAATCCCTGGGGAGTCATATTGGCTGCCGCAGCGGCCTTGCCGAGTGAAATTTTTTCCCTGAAATTGTCTACAATGTATGCAGTAACTGCGTTCATCCTTTCCTTTTCCGGCAGTGGAAGTTGGGCAAATAAATCGTGGGTATTCAGCAACCTATAGTTATTGTTAGCCGCTAAAGCATCTAATATTTCAAGCAGTAAAATCACCTTTTTAAAACCAATGCCTTCATTTAAAATGGTAATCATTTTATTTTTAAACCAGCTTATATTCCCCATAAATTGTATGCCGTAATTACTCTTATTTAATAACCCGAAAATGCTCTTCATTTCAGGTGTATCAAAGAAACCGGCACCCAAAAAATCAGGTTGAAATTGAATTACAACAGAGTTGGAATTTTCACCAGGTAGGGCATTTTCTGTTTTCCAGCAATGCGCCACATTAGATCCCAGCAATACCAAATCATCTTTAAAGTAATCAGCCATGTGCGTGCCCACGTACCGCTTTCCACAACCATTTACTATTAAGGTTAATTCATATTCTGGATGAAAATGATAAGGAGCTGAAAAGCTTTCTTCTTTAAACTCTCTTACCAAAAAAGAATTATCAACGATGGAATTAATTGTTTCAAAACTTGGCTTTATCATTGGCAATATTGGCTTAATCATTTGTATAACCAGCCCCAAAGATAATATAAACAACAAAATGGCCATAATAAGCAATCTGTATTGTAATTAATTGGCTTTATTTTAGGATTCAAAAACTTTATAATTATGAACGAAAGCCAACTGCCTTTATTGAATGATTTTATTTTGCCTGAACCCCTGCAGGTAGAGCAATTTAGAACTAACGGACATACTTTGGTAAAAGGGGTATTGAATCCCGGCGAAGTATTGCTTTACAGGGATGCCATCAACAAAGCTGCTTATACTTTTAACACAGAAAACAGGGCATTAGCAGAAAGGGATACTTACGGTAAAGCATTTTTACAGGTGATGAATTTATGGGAGGTGGATGAAAGCGTGCGGCAGTTTACTTTAGCTAAAAGGTTTGCAAAAATTGCTGCCGACCTCCTGGGCGTAGATCATGTAAGGCTATATCACGACCAGGCCTTGTACAAAGAACCCGGAGGAGGTTTTACACCCTGGCACCAGGATCAATATTATTGGCCGTTGAACACCAACAATACGGTTACTATGTGGATGCCATTGATTGATATTAATGAGGATATGGGTATGTTAACGTTTGCATCCGGCTCACACAAAGGAGGATTTGTCGGCAACCTTGCAATATCAGACGAATCAGAATCAGCCATAGATCAATTAATTAAAGAGAAAGAGTATCCGGTAAGCAGATCAAAAACAATGAGCGCCGGTGACGCTACTTTTCATTACGGATGGACTTTGCACAATGCACCGGGAAATTTATCCGGCATCACCAGGGAAGTAATGACCGTTATTTATTATGCTGATGAAGCATTGGTAACGGAACCAAAAAATGAACACCAGGAAAATGACCGCAAGCGCTGGCTAAAAGGTATTGCTCCCGGAAATGAAGCTGCTTCAGTTTTAAACCCTATGATTGTATAAATGTTTTTTAAATAATTGCTCACTCATTATCTCCTGGCAAGTACATCTTTTTTAAATAAATTTTTTATGACGAAAAAAATGTTTTCAGCTTTACTGATTGTTTTATTTTCCATTTCAGTAAACGTTTATGCGCAACCGGTAGCGGAAAGATGGACAGAGCAAAAGGCAAATGACTGGTATAAAAAACAACCCTGGCTTTGTGGGTTTAATTATATACCTGCTTATGCAATTAATTATACCGCCATGTGGGATAAAACCACATTTGATGCTGCTGCAATTGACAAAGAACTTACCCTTGC
>JANYFT010000197.1 GCA_025359625.1 Ferruginibacter sp. | reverse complement strand
CCGATCCACGCCGATGCAAGATCATTACCCTTCGCTGCTGAATTCTTTGATGCCATCATCAGCATTGACTCATACGTGTATTATGGAACGGACGATCTGTATCTTAATTCACTTGCACGGTTCATAAAACCCCGCGGACAGATCGGTATTGCAGGTGCAGGATTGATGCAAGAGATCAAAGGCCCCGTTCCTGATCATCTTAAGGAATGGTGGACTCCGGATCTTTGGTGTTTGCACTCAGCACCATGGTGGCAGCAACACTGGGAACGGACAGGCATCATGGACATCGAAGTAGCTGATACATTAACCGAAGGCTGGCACTTGTGGCGGCAATGGCATTTGGCCATTGCTCCGGATAATAAGATAGAAATCGATGCCCTGGAGACGGATGGTGGCCGCTACCTGGGCTATGTTCGCATGGTAGGCCGCAGGCGGCCGGGTGTTCAACTGGATGAGCCTATATCGTCTATACCGACAACATATATTGAGAAGCCGTTTCTCCGCAACCCGGATGATAAGAGTTAAAGAAATGCAGGTCAACTATCTTCAATACCAAAAGATTTTTCGACAATGTAAAATGATGCCTTTCCCCCAGCTATTTTAAATCATCAGACAATGGCACCAGCTTGGCAGAAAGGTCAGGATTTTTCATATTTTTATCAAGAGGAAACATAGGCCTGTCAATTCTTTTATAGGGTAGCTTTTCTATGTTCTGATCTACACCGCCGGGTGTAAGTGCCAGTAACCAGTCTGCCCTCATCGCATATAATTCCGGCTCCAGGTAGCCTATTTTTACTACCACTATATCCGCTTTTCGGGGTTTAAGGCCCAGCCTTGTAAAATCAATTTCTTTATGGTATGGTTTGCGCTTCTGTGTTACGATAACATACACAGCTCCCACTTTAACCACCACTTCCACTTCAGCATCTTTATCGCCATGTACTATAGACTGTACCTTTCCTGAAAGATGAACAGGCGGTGCAAACCTGGCATCAACTGTAGCGCCGGCATAACCATCAACGGCTTGCCCGACACCTGCTTCTATAGCTTTCTTAACAAGGTCAGGGCCAGGAATAGAAGCATAGATTAGTGATGGGCCATCCCCTTTTTTGAAGATAGGATTTTTAAGTATTTCAGTTAAAGTCCAGGTTACGTCTCCTGCTCCGCCTGCGGTAGGGTTATCGCCAGAATCACTTATAAAATAAGGATGCACTTTACTTGCCAGCGCTTTTGTCAAGGCTTCTTCCAACGTACCTGTCGGTGCTACAAAAACAAAATCATTTCTCAAATCCCAAAACTTTTTAGCCAACTGCTCTGCTGCTTTTTTTACTTTCTCCTGGTCGTCGCCTGTTACCATTACCACTGCATGATTACGGGGTTCATCCGCCCATGCATAGCCTATCCAAATGGCAGCATCCACTATTCCGTCTTGTGCTGCGGCAGGCGCTACAGCAGCATATATGCTCTTGCCCGGTTCTATCCTTGTACTTGTTTTTTCGCCTGGCAATAATATCGGTATGGGTATATACGCTTTGTACAGAGGCTTTCCCTTCCCGCTTTCTATTCTTTCTAAGAGGTTCTTTACTGCCCTTTCTTTAGTTTGCATGGCATCTTCATGGGGCGCCATACGGTAACATGTAATCAGGTCTGTATTTACTGCAAGTCGCCAGGAAACATTACCATGCAGATCCATGGAAGTGGAAATGATCGTCTTTGCGCCCACCACTTTACGAATCCTTACAATAAAATCTCCTTCGGGGTCATCCAGTCCCATAACACTCATGGCACCGTGTATATCAAAAAAAAGGCCATCAAAAGGAAGATGTTTTTTTAGTGAATCCAGTGTTTTATTTACCAGCGATTCATAGGCTTCACGGGTTACTGCACCGCCCGGCAATGCGTGGCCTGCAAGGGTTGGTATCCATATTGCCCGTTTCAGCAGCGGTGAATCTGTAGTCAAAAAAGGATAGCGGGTAAGAAGCTCCTTTCCGTATTGGGCATGAAAAGCAGCTTCATCCGTGTGCGCCGGTGAAAAGGTACTTGATTCAATAGCTATGCCTGCAATGGCGATACGGGGTAATGGTCGTTGACCGGAGGATTGTTTTGCATTGCCCAAAAGTGCTATAAAAAAAGAGAAAATAACAGGGAAAAATTTATACTTCATAAATTGAATTTTATTGGGTCCATAATAAGTTATCCATAATGGAAAAGGCTTTATCGGGGCGAATAATTTTAATAAGCAAGTTAAGTGCTTCAATTTAAAAACGGATGCATATTTAGAAATTTACCGGGCCTGTTTTATACTGTTTTGAGCAAGCAATTCTTCAAAAGGAGTAAACGTTCACTTGTGCACGGTGAGGAAAGGACTAAAGCGTTGAAGATTTTTTTTGGCTTACAATCGAAATAGCCTGTAGATTTACTACAGGCTATTTAAAGGTATTTTGTATTTGTTGTGTTTGTGGAATAGTCGTAAATGCGATTTACTTTTTAAAAGTAAATAACCGGTGAAAAACAGGGACGTTTATGTTATTTCTTGCTGACAAAGTTGAATATGCTATCTGCAATGTCGCTAATTCTGTCAGATGTTGATGGGTCAGACTCATTTGTAAGAACCACGACACCAGAATTAATTTCCGTGTAAAAAATAATGTAAGTTCCAAAACCATAAGTTCCACCGTCTGCCCAAAATTGACGATTGCCATTTTCGTGTTTATACATAAGCCAGGTTAATCCAATGTCACACCAACCTGCATTAAAAGTTTTTTGATGGCTAAGATTAATTACCTTTTTAGTTGAGTCAAGTTGAAGCTTGATAAATTTTATTAGATCAGAAGTAGAAGAATTTAGTCCACCTGCTCCTTTCATAAGACTAGTAGCAAAATATGGCATTTCATTACCTGCACTATTGTAACCCTTCGCTAAAAGTTTAGAACTTGATTTTGAAGTTAAAAAGGAAGTGTTAGTCATTTGGTTAGGTCTTAATACATATTTACTTACTAAATTTTCAACTGATGTTTTATATACTTTTTCTAAAATGTAAGTAAGAAGAAGTGCTGCTCCATTTGAATGCATGTTCTTACATCCTGGAACAGTGTCTAGCACAACATTGTGTAGAGCTTTTAAAAAATCTTTCTCAGTATAGCCGCCGTAAACTTTTTCTATAACGTAACAAGTAGAATCGTGTGAAGCATTGGTAATTTCTTTTGTGAATTCTGGTAGCCAATTTGGAATTCCTGATGTTGTATTGGATAATTGTAGTAATGTTATTGGTTCCTTATTATATTCTAAATTCGGATAAGTTCCATCAAGGTAGTTACGAATATCATCATCAAGCTTTACTTTTTTTTCTATTACAGCATTTGCTAAAATTAAACTTACAAATGCTTTTGTTATGGAGCCAATTTCATAAACTGTATTTTGAGTTGGCGGCAGTATTTTCCCTTTTTCCGTTGTGCCAAAATTATAAAAGTAGTTTGTGCCATTTTTATAAACTCCAATTGAAAGTCCAACTGCTTGTTTATCTTTTATAAAGGTTTCTCCCAATCTCCCAACAAGAGTATCTAAATTTACTTGTTTAATTTGTCCATATAAAACGGACGTTGCAAGGGTACAAAAAGCGATAATTGTCAAGCTAACAGTTTTGTTCATTCTATCATTTTAAAATGTCTTTTAAATTTCGGTATCTGTCAAAATTGCTTGCAATATAAGAGTGGAAGATAATTGAGGTTAACTATCTGCTTTCAAAAAAAAGTTTTCACAACAGCCATTATAAACATACAATGCTATCTGTGAAAACCCCTGCATAATGCAACAGCTATTTTTGTGAAAAGTAAACGCCATCAACTCAATTGCCAAGCACAGCCTTCAACGCCACATACTTATCAAGCGTTTTCATGTTGTGTCCTTTCGCCCTCATTGATCTGATAAAGGAAGGCGAAGTGCCTGTTGCTTTTGCGCCAATAACATCTTCAGTACTCACCTTGTCAAAGCCAAGGTCCTTGTACTCTTTTATTAAAGCAACGGTAACGTCCTGTGATTTTAAACCCACCAATTCTTCAGCTTTTATATTGCTATACCCTGCATCACGAAAAGTCTTTGCATAAGCAGGTGTTACCCCAAGTGCCTTCATTGAAATAAGATCGCTATTGGACAGATTATCATACCCTGCTTCTTTAAAAGAATTAATAAAAGCGTTGTCAATATTCAGGGCCTTAAAAGCAATAAGATTATCATTGAGATCATCTTTGTCTTCGTTGCTATTTTTATTTTGATCCTGATTTTTATTGTTGTTCTCTTTTAATTCCGCATCTTCCATAACATCCTTTTTAGAGGAACCGTGAAAATCAGTAATGTACTTTCCATCAATGCCCTGTGCCTTAAAGGTGATAATTTTATCCGGGGTAATATCCTTATAACCATACTTCCTTATTTCATCTATATAAGATTTATCAATGCCCAGGGCCCTGAAGGGAACCAGGTTATCCAATGTAATATGGGTAAACCCGGCTTGCTTTATAGAGGTTATGTATGCCTCATTGATATCCAGTGCGGCTAATGGAATAAGATTGTCTTTGTCAAGATTGGTATAACCATTTTGCTTCAACATCTGCACATAGGCCCTTTTTATATTTACAAAAAAGAAAACCATTGCGTCATCATGTTCCGTAAAATCAATGCCTTCTTTGTGCATGGCATCACTATAGTTTTTATCTGCCATAAATTTATATTCGCCCATTCCCTTATCACCTTCAAATTTCCCTTTAAACTCCATCGTGCCTGCTTCTCGTGTTAAAGTAAAACTACCTTGTTTGTCCCTGGGAAGATTGCTGAATTCTTCTATCTTAAAAGTATTGCTGTTAGATGAATTCTCATCAGCATCATACTTAAACTGAATGTTTATCTTATCGCCTTTTATGGTAGCAAACCAGCTTCCTTCAGTTTTAATACTGCTGTTGTTTTGTGGGTGCTGCTTTGCTTTTTTGTTTAAAGCAGTGGTTTGACTTTTAGCCACCGGCTCGTTAAAGAGGCATACAAAAACTACCAGTAATGGTAAAAGAAAAAAGTATTTCCAGATTGTATGCACGTTAGATTTTTTTGCGTTCATCATGAGTAATCTTTTTTTAAGAAGTGATTGATTATAATTTGTTGTAAGGCTAAGCGGATAGTGCGGTGCGGCTACTTTCAGCAGGCTCAACTGGTAGCTTTCTTTTTCTACGGCATCCTGCTGCAGTAGTTTATTATCTGTAAAATATTCCAGGTTACCCTCTAATTCTTTTCGCCACCACCATGCAAAAGGATTGAACCATTGAAACATAAGGACGACCTCGGCAAACATCAAATCAAGCGTATGCTTTTGCTCAATGTGAATCTTTTCATGCAGCAGAATCTGGTTATATGTTTCCCAGTCATATTTTTCCGGATTAATAAAGATGTTGTTGCCAAAAGAACAGGGAGCTTTGTCGCCCGTTATTTCTACAATACGAAACGGGCCATCTTTAATTACAGGTCTTGAATAAGCCTTGTAAAGCAATACCACAGCCTGCATACAAAAGTTGAGGCCAAATATAATTACCCCAAACCAATACAGGTAAATAAGCCAGTGTAAAACCTGTTGAAAATTTACACCCGTGTTTTGCCGTCCGGCTTCAGCAACAGGTGCAGGAGCTTCCTTTGCCACATACTGGCTTCCATTATCCGGATACACTATTGGTTTTAAGGAAACACTATTTTCAGTAGCCGGCGCTTTTCTAAACGACATTTGTTGTGGTATATGAAGAAGCGGCAAAGCAAAAGCCAGCACCATGCAGGATAGTAATACAAACCTGTTCAGGCTAAAAAAAGTTTCTTGCTGCAGCAGTAACTTATAAAAAATAAGACAGGCAGCAAGAATAAGCGCAGCGTACAAAATATATGGGATCATTTTTTTTCGTTTTTAATGATGTTGACTATTTCATTCAATTGCTTTTCGGTAAGCTTTTGTTCTTTTGCAAAAAAGGCAAGCATGCGTGGGTACGAGTTATCAAAATACTGGCCCACAATATCCTTCAAGGCAAACTTTTGATATTCTTCCCTGCTGATGACAGGAAAATAAGCGTGCATATTGCCTGCAGTTTCATGATCCAAAAATCCTTTTTCTTCCAATATCTTTATGATGGTGGCCACACTGTTATAGTGTGGTTTGGGATCAGGTAATTGCGGGATAATATCCCTTATAAACGCCTTTTGCAGATCCCAAAAAACCTGCATTATCTGCTCTTCCCGTTTTGCCAGTTTTATCATTGTTACTAATTTAAATGCAATGTACTACTAATTAATTAGTAGACAAACTAATTTATTAGGAGTGGTGTTAAATTTATGTAAATGGGTATTACAAGTGTTGGGGTTAATTTCTCTCCGGCCCCGATAAATAAAATAAAGTTGTCGTAATTTTTTACACCTTTATTATAAATGTTTCTGTCTTCGGGAGAGGTATAGATCCTCTAATATTTTCGTTGCTTTTCTGCCGGTTAATCATTCAACTTCACACGACAATTGTCTGGCGCCGAAAATTTTGCTTTGAATATTAAAAAAGATTTCGCACTTTGTTGCCTGAAATATTTTCAGCGTTTTTGTAATAATGCAGTGAACGCTGTAAATTAAAAAGAATAGCCATTTAAATTCTTTTTTGCATGCCAGCATATGAAATAGAAATAATTCTAAACCGGCAGTTAGCTGATTGCCTTTCCATACCGGTATTTATTACGGATACCATTGGTAATCTTATTTTTTACAACGAACCAGCCGAAGAAATTTTAGGAAAACGGTTTGAAGATACCGGCGAAATGCCCGTAGAACAGTGGTCTACAGATTTTAAACCGCTGGATGAAGCAGGTTTGCCATTGCCTCCTGAAGGGCTTCCGCTTGTAATGACTTTAAAAAATTCATTGCCCTATCATAAAACATTTCAGATAGAAAGTATGCGGGGAAAAAACCAAACCATTTCTGTAACCTCTTACCCTATCATTGGCAGAACGGGAAAAATGCTGGGTGCTGTTGCCATTTTTTGGAAATCGAAAAAAGAATGAAAATCAATTTATGGGGCGTACGTGGTTCCATACCAACAACAGGCCCCGAAACTGCAAATTATGGAGGCAATACTTCCTGCATTGATGTGTGGGAAGAGGGATATTTACTGATATTAGATGGCGGATCTGGCATACAAAAATTAGTTATAAATCCTGCACTGAAAACTAAAAGGATCGATATTTTACTCACTCATTTACACTTTGATCATATCCAGGGGCTGGGCTTTTTTAAATCGTTATTTGATCCTGAAATGGAAGTGCATATCTGGGGGCCGGCAAGCAGTTCCCTAACCTTGCATTCCAGGCTGAGCCGCTATCTTTCACCACCATTGTTTCCGGTACTTATCCGTGATTTGCCCTGCAAATTAACGCTCCATGACATTGAGAACAGTGTTTTCAACATTGGCCCTTTTACCATTCAATCGGCGTTTGTAATACACCCCGGACCTACGGTGGGTTTTCGTATCACCGGCCAGCATTCGGTATTGGCTTATCTTCCCGATCATGAACCGGCGCTTGGAAAAAATGGTATCATTCACGATAAGAAATGGCTTTCGGGGATCGACCTTGCCCTGGATGCAGATGTGTTGCTACATGATGCACAATATACCCGTGAAGAATACCAAAGTAAAATGGGCTGGGGACATTCCTCTATAGAAGATGCCGGGTTGTTTGCATCCATGGCTGGTGCAAAGCATGTGTTGTTTTCTCATCATGATCCTTACCGCTCCGATTTGCAGCTTAATGAAATGTTTGCAGCTTTTCATAAAAACAATCATTATCCTTTTAAATGTGAACTGGCCAGGGAAGGGACACAGATAATTTTGAAGTAATTTGTTGTTATAATTAGCGAAAGCCGTTGCGGCAGTAGATAACCCTAACTGGCAGTTATTATAAATTTATAGGTTAATAAAGATTAACCGCATAGATCAAATAGTTCTTTGAAATGTCTAAATACATTAGTAATTTAGTTCTAAATTATTTAGTTATGTTTTCAACTCTTAGCACATTTGAATTTCAAAACCGGTTCACTGAAGTAAATAATTGTCTTTCCTTCCTTTCTGACCTCAAATGGAAAGATGGCTACCAGTGCCGCAAATGCAGTTGCAATGATTATACGAAAGGCTACCATCCCTTTGCCAGAAGGTGTAGGGGATGTCGCTATGATGAATCCGCAACAGCCCATACCATTTTTCATAACCTC
>JANYFT010000268.1 GCA_025359625.1 Ferruginibacter sp. | reverse complement strand
TAATTTACAGAAGGTGTATTTATTATGGTATTTGCATTTGCCTTAATAGCTACCAGCATAAAAAAGAAAAACATAATTCTGTATTGCATATTTATTCAAATAAAAATAATAAATGAAAACATGAACATGTAATTATTGTCGTGTCAGGAGAAAATTAAAAATAAACATAAAAAAACTCAAGGATAATTTTATTTTACCCCGTGAAGTTTTTAATATTAATGATATTGCACAAATGGTAAAATAAGGGAATTGTTATATGGTTGAAGTGATATCAATTGAACACAACTGACTTATTTTTTCTACAAATAATTTAACAATTAAGACTTTTATGACTACAACATTTTTCAATTCGCAAATAGTCACTTATGGCGTGTATATATCCCTTTATTTAATTAGAATTAACAACCCTTCTTTTAACACGGCCACTTTTTCTGTCTCTTGCTCTGCCGATAACATAACCCGTTCCTGCTCCAACTACACCACCAATAATGGCTCCTTTAGCTTTATCTTTACTAACAACAGCTCCAACTACAGCACCACCTACACCGCCTACCGTTGCACCTACTGCCGCATCACTCCAACCTTTCTTTTTAACAGGGGCACTGTTATTAGTGGACGGAATATTGGAGGATGAAGAAGCTGTATTGTTTACTGTTCCTTTATGAGTATTTGTTGATGTGTGATTAGTACTTTTAGCATCCGATGTATTAGATGTTCCTTTTGGTGTTGTTACAGTAGTTACGGTAGTAGTAGTACTGCCATTGGGAAGTACAGTTATTTTTGTTGTTCTGCTTGTGTCAGTCAATATATTTGATTTATCATTTGCCGGAGCTGAAGTCCCAACAATTTGTTTATCCGTTGCCACATTACTTTTACAAGCAGCAAAAAATGTTATAAGTGAAAGTAGGATTATTGTGTTTTTCATAATAAGTAATTTAATAGTTAAAAGTTTGCTTAATAAACTGTATTAAAAGGTTTAATATACCCCCTATAAAGAAATTCTCTATAAAAGCAGTATGTTATAAAAATGGTGCCAAATTTTAGACAGGTACTAACACTATTTGCTGCTACACAATAACGAAGAAAGTTTTGTTAAAGTATTATGTAAATAAATTCACTCAATTTTTTATAGAAATAAATATTTTTTTGAAATGAAATTTGCAGACAGGCAGCTGGAAGTAACTAATATTATTCTGATGACTATTTAAAAATTGGATACGATTATTTGATTGATAAATCAGTCCTTCGCAACAAAAATATAAACCCACTTCTTTACCTGCTGACCTCAGGAACTACCGGTAAACTTTCGTTTCCAGTTTCTCCAACACTTTGCACAGCAAAAAAATAATTGTCTTTTGAGTAAGGTAAAATTATTTGTAGTTGCTCTGTAAAAATTTTCTTCTGCCAGAAGGCGCTGGTAGTTTCCCGCAGCAAAATATAATAACCTTTTACCTTTCCGTTTTTGGGAGTCTGCCAGCTTAGGTTGGTAGTGTTTCTCAATTTCTTTACATCTATTTTTACTGCTTCAGGCATGGCAGGTGCTTTGGAAAGATTAGCAAGATTAGCCAGATTAAGTGCTGTGTTTTTTCGTAGGTATTCAAAATCAATATGCTCCAATACGTCTCCGTATGCAATACCATTTTCCTGTCTTACATCCTGGTGCTGGCGGGTATAATTTTCATTCATTTCTGTAATACGCACTGCTGCAAATCCGTTCTCCACATAAGGAGTATGATCCCCACCCCGCAAAAAACGATCATTGCGGTACACCATTACCACCTGTAGGTTATCTACATAACGTTCGCCAATTTCTTTTACATAGCGGGCTAGTTGGCGGGAGGCGCCATCGTTCTCTAACCCAAGCTGGCGTATGGTTTTGGCATTTTTATCCAGTTCGTAAAAAGGAAGCCCTTCACTAAAAACCCTTACTTGCGTATTGTTGATGATGTTGGTTTCGTTGCTGTTATTGCTGCCCATAATATCGTTGTTTAATACAGCTTCAATGGCCAGGTTTTGCACCTTGGATTTTTGCGCCATATAATTAGCACCCAATAAACCCTGCTCCTCACCACTGACCGTCATAAAAATTATAGTGGCAGCAAAAGAATGTTTACTCATGATCCGGGCACATTCCAAAACCGCCGCACTACCACTGCCATCATCATTGGCACCGGGTGCATCACCCGTACGGTCCATTACATTGGTACGCATATTATCCAAATGCCCGCTGATGATAAAAATTCTTTTATCTGCCGCATCAGTTCCTTTTAAAATAGCTATCACATTGCCTAAAAGCAAAGGTGCATCTACTCTTTTACCATCTGCCGACAGGGTGGTGGTATCAATAAAAGCAGACAGGCGGCCATTGGATTGTTTGGCAAATTCATTAAATTTATTCAACACCCAGTTTTTTGCAGCACCTATGCCACGCCTGGGATCTGTCTGAGTGCTAAGTGTGTTTCGGGTACCAAATGCTACCAGGTTTTTGATATAACTTTTTAGTGAATCTGGCGAAACCTCTTTAACCATTTGTTCTATCTCTTTATCCCTTTCAATAATTTGCTGTGCTTTTGTATGTTGTATAAAACAATTAATAAAAAGAAAGAACAATATTTTTTTCATGCAATTTGTGTTTGGCTATTATTTAAAGAAATCAGAAAGTATCCTTATTTTGTTACAATG
>JANYFT010000098.1 GCA_025359625.1 Ferruginibacter sp. | reverse complement strand
TGGTAAGGGCGGTTACATTTGTGGCGGCTGTAAAATGTTTGGCCTGCTCCAACGCATTCTGCCCCGTACTGCCATCCAGCACCAGCATTACTTCATGTGGCGCTTCGGGTATTACTTTTTGAATGACTCTTTTTATTTTGGTCAGCTCATCCATCAGATAAGCTTTGTTATGTAAACGGCCTGCGGTGTCAATAATAATAACATCTACATTTTTTGCTACGCCACTTATTACCGTATCATAAGCAACAGAAGCCGGGTCGCTGCCCATCTCCTTTTTTACAATGGGCACATTGGTACGTTCACTCCAAATCGTCAATTGATCTACCGCTGCCGCCCTGAAAGTATCTGCTGCACCCAATAAAACAGATTTGCCTGCCCGCGAAAAATTGTAAGCCAGTTTACCGATAGTAGTTGTTTTGCCTACGCCATTTACACCCACCACCAAAATCACATGCGGTTTATGGCCAACAGGCAATTCGTAATTTTCGTAACTCGTGTCTTGTGGAGCAGCCACCAGAATATTTTGTATCTCCTGCTTTAGGATACCGTTTAATTCATTCGTATTAAGGTATTTATCTTTGGCAACCCTGCTTTCTATACGGTTAATTATTTCTACTGTTGTTTCAATGCCTACATCTGCACCTACCAATGCCTCTTCCAGGTTGTCCAGTACTTCTTCGTCTACCGTACTTTTCCCGGCAATGGCCTTGGTTATTTTGCTAAAAAATCCTTCACGGGTTTTTTGTAAACCCTGTTCAAGCGTTTCCTGCTGTTGTTTTTTACCAAAGAGTTTATCAAAAAGTCCCATGCCATTAAGGATTTTGTTTGTTGATTAGTATACAATTAAAATACAGTAAATTCCTTTGCAATGTAGGGTGAAAATTAAGAAAGCTGTTCCGATATTAATCAGAACAGCTTGAATTTATTAATCCAAATGCAGTAAAATTATTGGCCTAAATGTTCTTTGATCTTGTCTTTATGAACGATGGATTCTTTAAAAGTATAAGCACCGCTTTTAGGACTACGTACGGCACGTATTACTTTTGTCCAGTTTTTAGCATCTGCTGCTGCTTTCTGGTCCTTGGTTTTAATCGCTGTTTTAGCTGCTTTTGCCATGACTATTTAATTTGAAAATTTTAAAATTTGAAAACTTGAAAATGAACGGAGATGACACCAGTTAGGGCAAATTGTTACATTTTCGAATTTGCTAATTGTCGAATTATTTGATTTCCTTATGTACCGTTACTTTCTTCAAAATAGGGTTGAATTTTTTCAACTCCAAACGCTCCGGCGTGTTTTTTTTGTTCTTTTTCGTAATGTAGCGGCTGGTACCTGGTTTGCCACTGGCTTTATGCTCAGTGCATTCCAAAATAACCTGAACCCTGTTACCTTTCTTTGCCATTGTTATGTAGTTTATTTACCCGTCCCCTTCAAAAGAGAATGGGTGGGATTTAAATTTTTTCGCCTGCCGCCCTTAGTTGTTTTACAACTGAAAACAGACCATTTTTGTTGATAGTCCTGATAGCTTCTGAAGAAACTTTCAAGGTTACCCACTTATCTTCTTCAGCTAAAAAGTAACGCTTGGTTTGCAAATTGGGCAAAAACCGGCGTTTGGTTTTTATATTTGAATGTGATACTTTATTACCTGTAATAGGCTTCTTACCTGTAACCTGACATACTCTAGCCATTGTACTTATTTTTTGGACGGCGAAGGTAAGGAAGATTTTTTATTTTTAGCGGATGATTGTTGATTTTTTTTAATTGTGTACGGCAATTAATTTACAACCTTGCAAAAATCCCGTTTTTATTGAGCAACTATCCGTCTGTTGACTTGCCAAAGCCTGCACATTTGCAGTATCACCGCCAGCAAAATTAACCCGACACCAATATAAAAATGCCTGTTCAGTAATTTATTTTCCCTGAAGAATATAAACGCCAATATAATTCCATACACCGGCTCCAGGTTGTAGGTTAAATTAGCAGTGAAAGGAGATATTTTCTTTAACGCATTTAACTGAAGATCGAAACACAAAACAGTGCAAAGCCAGGCTAACACAAACAACCAAACCCAATCCCAATTGGTGGGCAGGTAGTAAGTGGCCGGAAATTGCTGTAAATAGAATGGCAATAGCAAACTTAATACTAAAAAGCCTCCACCCAATTCATACAAGGTTAGGGTTTTTGGGGTAAACCGGGTTAATAGTTTTTTATTAAAAATGGGGAATAAGGCAGCTCCGATGGCCGATAAAATTCCAAAGATGATACCCACTTTGTATTGCGGATGAAAATCGAAAATGATATAGATACCTGCAATAGCCAGTAAGCCTAACAGCACTTCTGCTATACTAATACGCCGCTTAAAAATAAGCGGATCAAAAAAAGCAGTGAAAAAACCGGATGCGGAAAAGCAGACCAATGCTACAGATACATTGGCGTATTTTACACTTCCATAGAATGTTACCCAATGTGCTGCAACTATCATCCCTACACCGCTTATTTGCACCGCATCTTTTAAAGCAATGCGCTGCAATTGCTTTTTTAAAAATAAAATGAGGGCCAGCGTAAGCACCGTAATTAAAAGGCGGTACCAAACCAGCAATCCTTCGTTTAAGCCAATCAGTTTACCCAGGATAGCTGTAAAGCCGGCCAAAAAAACAGCAATGTGTAATTGAATAAGGGCTTTTTTCATGCGGCGCAAAGATAAGGTTTGGGAATTGTGCAGCAACTGGCTACCCTCTGTTGCTTTAAGATAGCAGTAGAAATTAAAAGGAGGGAGGTGATAATGTACATCTTACTTTCCAACAACCCGTCAGTGGTTATAAACCCTGATGGCGGTTGAATGAAAGCCAGCGGTTTATTTTAACCTCTCCAACCCCCGACGGGGCTGAAAGCCGCCGTCGGGGTTAGGAATATACAAATATGCAGTAATTACTAAACTCTATTTAGCCCAGACAAAAATTATTTGGATGAACTTAAATGACGAATAGTATTGAGCAGATAAACTAATTATTTACCTTCGCAGCCACATGACTGAAAAAATTTTAATACTGGATTTTGGTTCTCAATACACACAATTAATTGCAAGGGCTGTAAGGGAAGCCAACGTTTATTGCGAAATAACCCCTTTCAACAAAGACATTGTTTTTGGCCCCGAATTAAAAGGCGTTATTCTGTCCGGGTCGCCATTTTCAGTAAATGAAGACAATGCCCCATCTGTTGACATAGCAACCATTGCCGCAAAAGTACCCGTGCTGGGCGTTTGTTATGGCGCTCAGCTAACTGCTAAACTATTTGGTGGCAAGGTGGAGAAAAGTGACAAAAGAGAATACGGCCGGGCAAGGCTGGAAATTCTTAAAGAAAATATCTTATTAAAAAATGTGTTACCCCTAAGCCAGGTATGGATGAGCCACAGTGACACCGTTAAACAATTACCAGGAGGATTTGAAATACTCGGCACTACAGAAAGTATTCCGGTTGCCGCATTTGTACGTACGAGTGAAGGCTGCCCGTTATATGGATTACAGTTTCACCCGGAAGTATACCATAGCACTGAAGGCAAAACCATCATCAAAAATTTCCTGGTAGCTATTTGTGGTTGCTCGCAAGACTGGACACCGGCGCATTTTATTAGCGATACAGTGGCGGCTTTAAAAGAAAAGATTGGTGATAAAAGAGTGATTATGGCTATGAGTGGCGGCGTAGATAGTACAGTTGCGGCCACCCTGATCCACAAAGCCATTGGCGATAATTTATTTGGCATTTTTGTAGATAATGGGGTGTTGCGCAAAAATGAATTTGAAGAAGTGCTGGCCATGTATGGCCAATTAGGATTGAACGTAAAAGGTATTGATGCAAAAGAGCATTTTTATACAAAACTGGCAGGCAAAACAGATCCTGAAGAAAAAAGAAAGATCATTGGCGGAGGATTTATAGAAATATTTGATCAGGAAGCTAAACGAATAGAAAATATTGATTTTTTAGGACAGGGAACTATTTACCCGGATGTGATAGAATCGGCTTCTGTGCATGGCCCATCGATGACTATAAAAAGTCATCATAATGTAGGCGGATTGCCTGCCACCATGAAATTATCTCTGGTGGAACCTTTGCGATCGCTGTTTAAAGATGAGGTTAGAAAAGTGGGCGTAGAGCTGGGTTTGCCAGATGATATGCTTTTCCGTCACCCTTTTCCGGGGCCAGGTTTAGGCATCCGAATTTTAGGAGATATCACAGAAGAAAAGGTACGGTTATTGCAAGATGCAGATGCTATTTATACCAATGGGTTAAAAAAAGCTAATCTATACGCCAGTGTGTGGCAGGCGGGCACCATTTTATTACCGGTGAAAAGTGTAGGCGTAATGGGTGATGAAAGAACCTACGAATTTACCATTGCATTAAGGGCGGTAACTTCTGTAGATGGGATGACGGCAGATTGGGCACATTTACCGTACGAATTTTTAGCGGATATCTCCAACGAGATCATCAACAATGTAAAAGGTATCAACAGGGTGGTGTATGACATCAGCAGCAAACCACCGGCTACAATTGAATGGGAATAAAATATCCCTGTATGATGTCTGATTTTTTGATGTCTGATATTTCTGAACACTAATACTATAAAAACTATGGAAAAACCAACCATTTGAAAGAATTCAGCCATCAGGCATCGAACATCAGACATTTAGGATAGGGTTTTAAAGTAAAAATTATGAGTAAATTAATTATAGAAAAGAAAGGCGGAGGTTTATTACTGGTTACTATATTTATCCTTATCACTAATTGTTTTGTTGTATCTGCAAACGCACAAAAAGATTCTATTCCTGTTTTAAAAACTTACCGGGTAGGTATTTTTGCGCCTCTTTACCTGGATACCATTTTTACCAGCACCGGAACCATCCGCTTCAATGATGCCATTCCAAAATTTATGACACCGGGCCTTGAATTTGTTCACGGTGCACAAATTGCGTTAGACTCAATGAAAGCAGGAAAAGAAAATATAGAAGCTTTTATTTATGACACCAAATCCTACACAGAATCTATTGTTCAGTTAATAAGCAATAAAAAGTTAGACAACCTGGATATCATCATTGGCTCGGTAAAAGACATTGAATTTAAACAACTGGCAGATTTTGCCCATTCAAAAAACATTCCTTTTATTTCTGCCACTTATCCCAATGATGGTGGGGTTGCTGCAAACCCCTTTTTAGTAATTATCAACTCTACGTTAAAAGCCCATTGCGAAGCTATCTTTAGTTACCTGATGCAAAACCATGGTACAGATAAAATTTTCTTATGCCGCCAGAAAGGAGCACAGGAAGATAAAGTGGCGGCCTATTTTAAAATGATCAACGGGCAGGAGGGCAAACCGTTATTAGATATTCAAACATTAAATTTCGATAGTGTTGTTTCACCAGGTTTATTAAAACACAGGTTAGACAGTACCCGCCAAACAGTTATTATTGGAGGATCGCTGGACGAAATTTTTGCTACTAACCTTACTGCAGCTTGTTTTGAATTGCATAAATCATATCCCATAACTTTAGTGGGAATGCCCAATTGGGACAATTTTAAAGCGCTGGTGAAGAAGGATATGTATGCAGATTTCCCCATTTATTTTACCACTCCTTATTTTAATACCAAGTGGGATGTGTACAGCAAAATGGTGAATAGTGCCTACACTAAAAAGTATAAAGGAAAAGCTTCGGACATGGCTTTTAAAGGGTTTGAGTGTACTTATCTTTTCACCAGACTGGTTACAAAATACCCCGGCAATGTAATGAACCACCTCAATGAAAAAGGCTTCAAAGTATTCTCCGACTTTAATTTCAGGCCGGTAATGCTGAAAAAGGATGTTCCCTTTCCCGATTATTTTGAGAATAAGCATTTATATTTTATCAGGATCATGAATGGCTCGGTCTCCAAAGCCTGGTAATTTTTACCAACAAAAATAAAATAATTAAAAGCCTGTACCCACAGGCTTTTTTTAAGTTTTTACCATCCCCTTGCAGAACATTACAATCCTTTACTTGTAATGATAGCAGCATAATTTCTGGCAGTTTATGGCGCACAAAAAACCAACCTTACCAACCAAAATTTGTGTTGTCTGCAAACTGCTTTTTACCTGGCGCAAAAAGTGGCAGAAAAATTGGGAGCAAGTAAAGTATTGCAGTGAAAGGTGCAGGAACAAGAAACCTGGTTGATCTCTCAATATGTTTTATTCAAAAAAAAATTATTATTGAACAAAACGCAATCCACAGAAAACAGTAAACTATAACCGTAAATCATATTAAATGCCGCTAATAGAATTCTCCGATAATGGTCTTTACTGCAGGCAGGGTAATTTTTACATTGATCCGTGGAAGCCGGTTGATAAAGCCATCATCACCCATGCACACAGCGACCATGCCCGTTCGGGAAGCAAATATTATTTATGCCATCATCTTACAAAACCATTGTTGCAATTACGGTTGGGAGACCATGTTTATGAAAGTGTAGACTGGAACCAACCTGTATTTATGAACGGTGTAAAAGTATCACTTTACCCGGCAGGCCACATTATTGGTTCCGCACAAATAAGGGTGGAGTACAATGGCGAAGTATGGGTAGCCAGCGGCGATTACAAAACGGAAGACGATGGCATCAGTGGTGCTTTTGAACCTGTACAATGCAACACCTTTATTACCGAATCCACTTTTGGTTTACCCATTTACAAATGGAAAAAACAAGCAGCTATTTTTGAAGACATAAAAAATTGGGTAGCACAAAACAAAGAAAATAAAAAAACAAGTGTACTGATCGCCTACAGTTTGGGCAAGGCTCAGCGGGTGTTGAAACCTTTATCAGAAATGAGCATACCGGTGTATGTGCACGGAGCTGTATGGAATGTACACCAGGCCCTTGTAAACAGCGGGTGGGATTTACCCGTAGTAAGAAGGGTACAACCCGATTCACCCAAGGAAGACCTTGTTGGCAATATTGTAATTGCCCCACCCAGTGCAGACGGAACACCATGGATGAAAAAATTTTATCCCTATAGTGTAGGTGTTTGCAGCGGCTGGATGCAGGTAAGGGGAAATGCCCGCAGACGCAATACCGATGCAGGCTTTGCCCTCAGCGATCATGCAGACTGGGATGGCTTGTTACAGGCAGTTAAAGCCACCGGCGCACAAAAAGTGTATGCAACGCATGGCTTTCAATCAGCTTTTAGCCGTTACCTGACTGAACAGGGCATTGAAGCCGGCGAAGTAAAAACAGAATATGGCGGTGAAGAAGAGGACAACAAAAACGAAGCGTGAATGGGCAATGTTGAATGGTGATAAATGGTAGGCTATTAAAATATTAAAACAAAAAACGCCTGAACAAGTAAACAGCAAAAAATCTGTTAATAATAACTCCCCTTTAGGGGATGGGGGCAAACGTCTGAACGACTTAACGGCAAAAAAAATAACTCTCCGTCTCGGCGGAATGGAGGATAACAATGAAACAATTCGCAACATTGGTAAACATATTGGGCACCAGCACCAAAACAAATGATAAGCTGCAGGCATTGCAGAATTACTTTGCCGTAGCGGCAGACAAGGATAAAATCTGGGTCATCGCTATTTTTAGCGGACGACGGCCCAAACGTATCATCAACTCTACTATTTTACAAAGTTGGTGCATAGAGATCGTTGGCATTACGCAATGGTTATTTGATGAATGTTACCATACTGTAGGCGACCTTGCAGAAACAATTTCCCTCCTGTTGCCTGAGCCTGAAACACCGACATCCATTACCCCGGAGCATACCTTATCGTACTACCTCGAAACATTTATCCGTATAGAAAAGGAAGGGGAAGCCGTAAAAAAACAATTCATTACTGAAAGCTGGCAACAGATGGACCGCAATGAAAAATTTGTTTTTAACAAGCTCATTACTGGTGGTTTTAGAATAGGGGTTTCGCAAACTATGATGGTAAACGCCCTGGCAAAAACAGTCCATGCTTCTTCCTCTGTAATTGCCCACCGCATTTCGGGCAACTGGGATCCTGCAACGGCTTCCTTTGAAGACCTGCTGAGTGAAAGCATTGCTGCTACCGACTTTTCGAAGCCCTACCCTTTTTATCTTGCGTATGCCGTGGATGAAGACCTGGAAAAACTGGGTGCAGAAAACGAGTGGCAGGCAGAATGGAAATGGGACGGTATCCGGGGCCAGCTCATCAAACGCAACAACGATTTTTTTGTGTGGAGCAGGGGCGAAGAACTGATGACAGAAAAATTTCCGGAGTACAATAATTTTAAAGATCAGTTACCTGAAGGAACCGTGATAGATGGCGAAATAATCAGCCTGGCAGCACCTGCAGAAGAAGCCATGTTTAAACCGTTGCCCTTTGCTGCGCTGCAAACAAGAATTGGCAGAAAGAACATTACTAAAAAACAACTCACGGAGGCGCCGGTTGGTTTTATTGCTTATGATCTGCTGGAGTTCAATGGCGAAGACATCCGCTACAAGTCAATGGCAGAAAGAAGGCAATTGCTGGAACAGGTGATTGCCCAAACCGATTACCCTTCCTTGCATATTTCTCCCATCATTGCATTTGATACCTGGGAAGCATTAGGAGTGATCAGGACAAGGTCAAGAGATATGGGTAGTGAAGGTATCATGATCAAAAGAAAAAATTCTCCTTACCAGTCTGGCCGAAAACGCGGCGACTGGTGGAAATGGAAAATCGATCCCCTCACAATTGATGCGGTAATGATCTATGCACAGAAAGGCCATGGCCGCAGAAGTAACCTGTATACAGACTACACCTTTGCAGTAAAAGACGGTGACAAATTAGTGAGTTTTACCAAAGCATATAGCGGCTTAACAGACAAAGAATTTGCTCAGGTAGATGCCTTTGTAAAAAGAAATTCCATTGAAAAATTTGGGCCTGTCCGCACCGTAAAACCGGAGCTGGTTTTTGAAATAGCTTTTGAAGGCATCGCCGCCAGCAACCGGCACAAAAGCGGTGTGGCTTTAAGATTCCCAAGAATGAGCCGCTGGCGACAGGATAAAAAAGCAGACGAGATCAACACGCTGGACGACCTGAAAGAGTTGTTGAAAAACTATAATGCCCCTATCCCCTAAAGGGGAACAAAGGCAGAAAGCCCCGAATAGCTACTGCTAACAAAGAAAATTAATTTTGAACTTCAATTGAGCAGAGTCAAACTCCCCTCTCCCCTTGGAGAGTGGCTGGGGGTGAGGTCAAAATGCTAAACATAACATCCACATAAATGGATAATAATGTACCTTGAAATATGAAAAAGTGGAGTGCTTTAATTGCGATGGTGGCTACCTGCATGGCCTTTGTAACAATCTCAAATAAATTTAACGAAGGCGAAAACCCGGAGTTCATTACGCCGAGCAAACAACGCACCGGCGATGCTGCCATTGGGTATACTTATTTAACCACCGGCGACTATTTAAAAAGTGGTATCCCATACAGCTTATTTATTTTAGGTGCCGGAAAAGACACTAATAATTATCTAAACCGCACCGGTAATAATAAAAACCTGGCACATGATTTTACTGTCGTCAAAGCACCCAATGGCGAACTGGTTGTAGCACCCAATTGCCTGCAATGCCACGCCCAGGTTTTTGATGGCAAACTCATCGTCGGGCTTGGTAACTCCTTAACCGATTACACCATCAACAGGGAGGCCACTGCCCTGTTTGCCGAAAAGTTTTTAAAAAACTACACCGGTGAAAATGCCAAAAAATATGAGGCCGCTAAAAACTTTATCACTGCCATCAAGGCTGTGGCGCCACAACTGATCACCACCACAAAAGGCGTTAACCTTGCAGATGCCCTCGCTGCATTACTGGTATCTCACCGTGATCCTCAAACCCTGCAGTGGAGCGACAAGAGTTCGTTTACGCTGCCCACTGAAATGATACCCACCGACGTGCCTGCCTGGTGGTTGTTGAAAAAAAAGAATGCCATGTTTTACAACGGCTTTGGCCGTGGCGATTTTGGCCGCTTCTTAATGGGGAGCAATTTATTAACAGTATCAGATACCGCAGAAGCAAGAGAAGTGGACAGCCATTTTAATGATGTACTGGCATTCATTAATTCAATACAGCCACCAAAATTTCCTAGAGCTATTGATGCACCGATGGCTACCGAAGGCAAAATAATTTTTATGGCTACCTGTAAAAAATGTCATGGTACCTATGGTGAGGATGGGAGCTATCCCAACCTGCTGATCCCGGAAAGTATCATCAAAACCGATTCGGCTTTATACACCGCCAATTACAGCAATCCGCAAATGGTAAACTGGTTTAACAATAGCTGGTTTAGCAGCGGCGATCACCCGGCCAAGCTGGTGCCTTACCGTGGTTACATTGCGCCGCCGCTCGATGGTATCTGGATAACCGCACCTTATCTGCACAATGGCTCTGTACCCAATTTAGAAGCCGTTTTAAACAGCAAAAAACGCCCCAAATATTGGCAACGAAACTTTACCCAGCCCAGTTACAACTACGACATCCCCGGTTACAATTACGAAACAAAAACTGCACCCGGTAACAACGAAGTGTACAACACCACTCAGAAAGGATTCAGCAACCAAGGCCATTCCTTCGGCGATAAATTATCCGATGCAGAGCGACGTTCGGTGATTGAATATTTAAAGACCTTGTAAATTTTGTTACCAGCCAACCTTACAAAATTGTTCGACTAAAAAAATTGAAAAAAATTTGCGTAGTTAAATAACTACGTTTATATTTGTAGTCAAATAACTTCATAATGAATTTAAGACGAGACGTTTTTCAGGCAATTGCAGACCCAACAAGAAGGGCAATTCTTCTGTTGCTAACTTCTCAAACATTAACAGCAGGAGCAATTGCTTCAAATTTTGACACAGCAAGACCGACTGTTTCAAAACACTTACAAATTCTTACAGAGTGTGAATTAGTGAAACAGGAGCAAAGAGGCAGAGAAATTTATTATCATTTCAATCCAAAAAAGATGAAAGAAATAGCTGATTTTATTGAACCATTCCGAAAAATGTGGGATGACAGGTTTAATAAATTGGAAACAATAATGAAAAAACAAAAATAAAAATATGGAAGTAAAAACAAAAGTCAATGCCGAAGATGGAAAACAAGATTTGCTTATAACAAGGGAATTTGAATTACCGTTAGAATTACTTTTTAAAGCGTATATAGAACCCGAAATTATAGAGCAATGGATGGAGACAAAGGTTTTGAAACTTGAAAATCAAAAATATGGTGGTTACTTATTTGAAACTACTGACCCAAAAGGCAACAAATACAGATTCAATGGAACAATCCACGATTTTGTTATTAATCAAAAAATTACAAGAACTTTTGAATTTGAGAATATGCCATTTGGTGTACAGCTTGAATTTTTAGAATTTGAGAAACTCACTGACAACACAAGCAAACTTACAATACATATAATATATCAATCAGTAGCACATAGAGATCAAAATCTAAAATTACCTTTTGCTTACGGCTTAAATATGGCACATAATAGATTACAAGAAATAGTAAACAATTTGAAATAACATAAAATGACAAAGAGAAATAAATTAATTTATTGGATTATCACGAGTTTATTGGCTTTTGGTATGTTGCAAAGCGGAATTTTTGCAGTGCTAAGAACAAAAGAGTGGGTTGATTTGGTAACTGGCTTGGGTTATCCAGTTTATTTTTTGACCATACTTGGAGTTTGGAAAATTCTTGGAGTTATCGTTATTTTAATTCCACGATTTAAACTTCTTAAAGAATGGGCTTATGCCGGTTTCTTTTTTGCAATGACAGGTGCGCTTTTTTCACATTTGGCGTGTGGCGACTATGCAGCAAAAGCTATTGCTGGACCATTTTTTCAAATTGTTTTTATTATTTTGTCTTGGTATTTCAGACCAGCAAATAGAAAAATTAATTTTGATAATCAATAAGCAAAAAATATGAATTCAAAAGTTGATTGGTTTTTTACTAAAACCTCAAAGTGGCAAGAAGAATATTCAGAATTGAGAATGCT
>JANYFT010000049.1 GCA_025359625.1 Ferruginibacter sp. | reverse complement strand
CTAATGTATTCGCTTTGGTATGGGCAGCAAAATTTATAATCTTACCTTAAAATTAAAAGCAATTTTATTTCAGAATGAGACACTTTGTATGTTAGTGCCTTTTCTGATTGGCTGTCATTCACTTTTATTTACCGTCACTTTATAATTGTCGCCCAAAATGTAAAACCCTTTTACTTGTCCGTTTTCGTCTGTAAAGAATTGTTGATTTGCCCAACGGGCTGCAATCATAAAGAACTCTTTTTCAGAAGTAAAATATATCTCCCATTTGGTTGGAGAGTTTGGATCAACTAAATATAAAACTCCGTTTTCTTTTATAATTGCAGGTCCATTATCGGTGTTGTCAAACTTGTACTTGCCAATATATTTGTCTGTAACACTGTCTGCAACTTTAATGATTTTCTTTTGTGCAAACTCATAAAAGTTTTTCCATCCGTAAACGGTAGCAACACTGTTTACTACTTCAACCATAAAATCTGTATTGTCATTATTTACAAGCACAACAACACCATTACCGTTTTTCATTGAACCATAATACTGGCCGCTAAAGCCTTCATTTAATCCACTATGCTGAAAGTAGTATTCATTAATTTTTTTATCAATGAAAAAACCAAATGCCGAATTTGAAGATTTGATATAAGGCGTAAGCATTAACTCTGTTATTTCTTTGCTGATTACTTTGTTTGATTTTCCCTTTAATGATAATTGTATTTCAATTACAAATTTGGCAAGGTCAGTGGCAGTAGTCCACAAGCCAGCACCACAATGTTCAGGGTAAATATGGTATTTGCATCCAATGTCTTTTCCATCATAACGATAGCCTGTTGCAAGCCTGTCTTTGTATTCCGGATAAGGCTGTGGTACATACATTGAGTTTTTCATTCCTAAAGGCTTGAATACTTTTTCCACTATGTATTTATCGTGAGGCATCCCTGTAATATCTTTGAGCATTAATTGGGAAATCATGTTGCCTCCGCCAGAATATTCAAATTTTAATCCTGGTTCAAATTCTGACCTTACAGCAGGATTATTGGCAGGTCTTTCACCATTTAAACTTTGCAAAACTGTTGGTAAGGAATCCTTCCATTTATAACCGTCAAAGCCATGAATTGTCAAACCTGCTGTATGGCTTAGTAATTCAGCTAATGTTACTTTCTTATTGTGAGAAACTGTGTCGTAAGGAAACTGCCAACTTTTTAAATAAAAATTTATGTCTTTATTCAAGTCAACTTTTTTGTCTTGAACCAGTTTCATGTAGCCAAAAGCGTTGATTGATTTTCCGATTGAAGCTGCTTGAAACAGCGTGTTATTTGTAACAGGTCTTTTTTCAATTGTATCTGCCCAGCCATACGATTTAGCCCAGTCAATTTTATAATTTTTTATCACTGCAATACTTACACCCTTTATGTATAGTGCATTCATCCTTTCGTAGATATTCCAGTTTTGGCTGCTATCAAGTTTTACCCACGAAATCAGGTTGTTTTCAACTTGATAAATTTTCTTTTCAATGGCTTCGCTATATTGCAAATGTTTTTGAGCTAAACTATCAGTTGCATAAAAAGGTAAAATAATTGCAATCAGATATTTTATAAATTTTTTGATTTGTTTCATTGTGTCAAGTATGATGAGTTATAATGTCAGTTGTTAGTTCAAGGTGTTATCATAATAGTAAAAAGCATCGGAAGATTTGCCAAACTTATTCCAGAAATAAATAAACATTTCATTGCTTTGTCTTTGTTTATTTATAATTAATTCTTTACTGGAAAGAAGAAACGATACAATGCTTGCTTCATCTTTATAATAGTGCTTATTTATGAGTTCTTTAAGTATGGCGGATGTAATTTCTGAGATTTCTTTTCTCTGTTCCTCTGCCGCCTTTTTTTGACGCTGCCATAAAACAGGCGTAAGTTTATCAATTATCTCATTATATTTTTCCATTTCGGTATGGCTTAATAACTGACCGTTTACGTAAAACTTTGGTAACATATCACCTATTATTACCAACTTGTATTTTGTTCCATCGGCTCCCGTTGTTGAGACTGTATTGAGGTATGTTTCATCAATTTGTATTTGTGAAGCAGGCATTTGTATTTCTGTAGATTTAGTTGGTAATTTGCCATTTGGCTGTTGACCTAAAGTAGAAGTGGAAATAAAAAGGCTTACACCTGCCATCGCAAATAATAAGTAAAAGGAAATTAGTTGTTTCATGTTTATTTATTTTTTCCAAAAGTAGGTGCTGATAAAGAAGCAAGTGGTATAGAAACCCTTTAGAAAAGGTTTATAAAAGGTTTGTTTTTTATTCTAACCCCTTTAAATTCAGAACATAGTTTATTTTTGTTTACTAAACCATTGTGTAATAATGAAAGAGCAGTTTTTGATAAACGGACGTTTTTTGATAAGCCCTGTTTTAAATAATTTTACCGATAAAGAAACTGGTAAAGAGACCAGACTGGAACAAAGGTTAATGGATGTCCTTTGCATACTAACTGCAAATTATAATCAATTAGTAACCCGTGAACAACTTATAAAAGAAGTATGGAATGATTACGGTGGTGCAGATGAAGGGTTAAACCAAGCTATTTCTTTTATAAGAAAAGTTCTTGTTGACAATAACAAAGAAATTATTGAAACCATACCCAAAAAGGGCTATGTACTGCATGCTGTCATTAGTAATATCGAAGAAGAGTCAAAACTCCCACTTCCAGAAAAAGAGGAGGTCGTATCAAAGAATAACAAAAAGCCATATTGGATAGTAGGCTTGCTTTGTCTTTTACTTTTGTTTGGGTATTTCATTTATGTAAGAACATCCAATTTTAACAAGTTGCCAAATAACACTGAAACCAAA
>JANYFT010000040.1 GCA_025359625.1 Ferruginibacter sp. | reverse complement strand
CTGTGATAATAAATTGGATGAATTCATTATTACCAGGTAGTTTTTAAACTTGTTTGCCCCAGTCAATGCTTCGCTTGCATATCGTTGTGCTGAGTCCTGTTTACCCTGGTTAAAATAAATCAGTGCCAGTTCATTTGCTACCTCATTTTCAAAAAAACCTTCCCCCCCATTTGAAGCCGCTAAGATCTGCTTACAATAATTTACTGCTTCATCATATTTTTTGCGCTTGCTGTTGATCCGGGCCAGTATCAGTATGGCCCAACTTTCCTGGAATGGGAAATAAAGTTTGGAATAGGCCTGTGTTTCCCTGGCAAAATGATCGGCAGAATCCAGGTTGTTTTGTCTTTCATGTTCCTGCGCCAATAAGAACATGGCACTCCATTGCGTGAAATTATCTGACTGTTTTATTTTGGGATGGTAGTATGCTTTCTGCGCCCATTGTAGTGACTCCTTATCATCTCCCAGTTTCTGATACAGCAGGCCCATCATATTTATGCCATATATCTCCCGTATAGGAGCATATTTTCTGCTTAAGCTGATCGACCCATAAGCTGCAGCAAACCCTTTTTCAAATGAAGATGTAATAGCATAGGAGAAGGAAAGTGCTTCAAGGCATTCCAGTTCACCCATCGGAAATTTTATCTTTCTTGCCAGATCCAGCCCTTCATTACCCAACTTAACAGATTCATCAGTATTACTGAGGGTTTCAGTACGGCTCAGCCAATACAAAGCATGCACTGTATTTGTATCACGGGTGTTGCCTTTTATACTATTTTTTAAACTATCTAGAGCAGTTTGCTCCATTCGAAAAGGTTGGGCAAACAGCATATTGGCACTACATACAATTACCAGCGTAACCAGCATATTGTTTTTAAATATTTTTTTAAAGGCAAGCAGGGTATAATAATACATAACTCTTAATTCATTTTAGAATTTGTGCTGCAAAACTTTCACTTCTTCAACACATGTTTCGGCAAAACTATTGTAGTCTAAAGTTTCCAAATTAAATTTGATTGTGTCGTCAAAAAAATTACAACAACGTAAATTTGTAAAAAAATCACTGTCGTTACCCAAATATACATACAATGTGAATAGCTAAAATGGAGTATAGTTTTGCTTCGGCACCTGGTGCATCTTTCGTCACAAAAAATTCTTTTTCCCGTGGTCTGAAGTCCCTCATTTAGCGCAAGCAACCCCAACTGGCGCAGGTGTCCTCTCCTGTGCCTTCTTGTTACTAATCTTCTCCATTTAGCACAAGCAACTCTTCAAAATAAAAAACTATTGTTAGCGCAAAGATGTAAGGCGGTCAATGTGTGTTAGCAATCCTTGTGCCTTGTGAAGTAAGCAATTATTTGCCCTTGTTGAGTGTTGCTTTATAATATAAAAACTACACCTATCCGGGTAAGCTCATTATCTTTAAACCGATAATTGATAAGAATGAAATTTGACCGATACGAACTAAAAGCAGGAAGTAACTTAACTACTTTTGAATTTTTAAGTGAGGGTAGAAAGGGAAAGATTGTGAAAGTTGCGCAGTTTCAAAAAATGAACATTGAAATCTTTACAATCTTGCATTTGGTGATAAAAATTTGGAAACAGGAGACCTTGATGATAAAGTAATTACTGACAATGGCGATTCTGAAAAAGTACTTGCGACTGTTGTTGCGGCAATATATGCTTTTGCAGACCGTTACACTGAAAGCTGGATTTACGCTACAGGTAGTACAACTGCAAGAACAAGACTTTACAGAATGGGAATAAACAAATATTTTGAAATAGTATCTGCTGACTTGATATTATGGGAGAGTGTAAAAACGAATGGGAATGGTATGAATTTGGAAAAGATTACCAGGCTTTTGCAATACATAAAAAAAGCAGTAAATTTGAACAATGAAAACAATGCTTGAAATAAACAAAAAGAAGGTACCTGCTGTTCGCATTGACCCTTCATTGAACAAGTATGACGACGTTGTGCTATTCCCAGAAAAACTTGCCAAGGCAAATGAACAATTAAAAAAATCAGGCTTTCCCAAGCTGAGAGATAAGAAGTAGTGCTTTACATTTAGCGCAAGCAACTCTTCAAAATAAAAAACTATTGTTTTATGCAAGGTCGTCGGGCGGGCAATGTGCAGGTGCCCTTCCTGTGCCCTCTTATTACTCAGCCCTGGTTCGTATCCTTTTGCGCCCGTGTGGTAGTGGCAAGAAGTATAAGGACTATCATGGTAAGAATGCATAACATACAACACTAATTTTTTGAAGGCTAACTTTTTATGGGTTAGCCTTTTTTATTTTGTGGTAAATTTTTTGGCCGGGCTGAGCGTACTGAGCGAAGCCGATGTATGTTGTGCTGCGTTTGCGTTCCACTCTTCTGCTGCCGAAACCAAATGCAATAATTCGAACTATTGCGATGGTCATTGAGAAGCCGGGTATATAAAATAAGAAACGTAGAATAGGGGTAAGTATTAGAAGCAATCTTATGCAGTAATAAATGCTCACAAACCATTCTTCCGGGTAATTTTATCCCTTATTTCCCGCCAGCTTACCAGGTAAATATTATTTTCCTTTAAGAGCCTGGCGCATAACGGGCTTGAAAAAAAATCATAATCTTTCTGCCGCCATGCCGCACCCCACCCTTCATGTTCAATTGTAACTGCTTTCATTTCGTCATCATCGTAAGCCGTGTGTAGAATAAGATATGTAATGCCGGGCTTTAAATTTTTAAATCCCTTGCTATAAAAATCACTCATGCCTGCCTTAAAATTTTCAGGCTCCGCAGTTAATATCGTGTCAAATATTATATCTCTGTCAGATACAACAGTATCAAGGTTGATGTGTAAAGAACTTTCAACCTGGCGATAAATAAAAACGGGTATATTAAACTCATGCCCAACATCTATATAAGATTTTAAAAAAGCAACGTTGTGATGCACTGAATACATGTGTGCATCAAGATGAGTAGGATTTATCCCAAATTGCAAAGCACGTTTTACCTGATTGCGTATTTCTTCTTTCACTTCATTCGGTGACGCATTTTGAACAACGCTATCCACAGACGAATAAAAAAAACCAGCTTTATTAACCAGCCCCGGTATGTTCTGTGCCGGTGTTACGGGTCCCCATTTATAATCTTTCCATTCGCTTGTTAGTGTAATATGCAAACCAAA
>JANYFT010000009.1 GCA_025359625.1 Ferruginibacter sp. | reverse complement strand
AGAAAGAACATTTGCATGGCTATTAAACTTTAGGAGATTAGTAATGGATTATGAAAGAACTAAAGAATCTGCTATTAGCTTTGTTTATATAGCAATGCTTAATCTAATGGGTAAAAAATTTAATTAACTCAAACAGCTTCTTAATAAAAAAGGGGCAAGCATTTTTTGCTTGCCCCTTAAAATCTTAATTGTAAAAGTCCATTACCTCAGACTTTGCAAAACTCTCGCAAAGTTGAAATGCTTTTTGTGTCCTCAATTGTCCTGTACCACCAAACAATAAAGATTTCAGTTTTGCTTCTTCATTCTTGTAAGTCCTCACATTTTGAAAATATCCGGTAACGGCATTATAGGCACCAAACAAACTGCCTTTAGTGGTTTCCACCTGCTGGGTTTCATTGGTCATAGCATATTCAAAGCTGCGTCGGTCATGTTTTTAAAACAGGCTGATAGTTTATCCTCTTTACCAGCCTGTATATTTTGCAATACCTCTTCGTTAGGAACCAAAGCCATTTGAATCAGCTTTTTTACTTCAGGGTCTGTAATGCGAATTTTAGCCCACTGATTAAAAATACCTTCCAGTTCATTGCTTAGTTGATTGGTAATTCCCATTAGTTTATGGGCTTCTTCCAAACGTTCTTTTGCATTGGTGGTATGCCTTTGCGGAATTTAAATTCCCTTTAGTGTCAAAATGTAGTTGTGGAAGAATTAGTGAGAGTGAAAAACAGAGCCAGTAAATCAACAGCCTAATTTTTTCCTATAGTAGGCTTAATTTAAGTGCAGCCATAACCAACCCTGCTGTGTTTTTTACATGCAATTTATTAATTAAATTTTGGCGGTGAGTATCAATGGTTCTTTTTGCAACAAACAATTTTTGTGCAATTTCATCATTAGTCATTTCCATGGCGATCATCCGCAGCACTTCAATTTCCCGATTGGTTAAAATCTTGTTACACTGCACAACTTTAGCATTTTTATCATCAGCAAAATTAAATAGTTTTACTGCTACTTCACTGCAATAATAAATGCCCCCCCCAAGTATGGTTTTTATTGCATTCAACATTTCCGCGGGCTCAATATTTTTTAAAACAAATCCTTTGGCACCAGCATCCATCATACTTTGGATATATGGTATTTCATCATAGTTACTTAATCCAAGAATCTTCATTTCCGGTTTAAACCTTAATATTCGATAAATTATATCTGCACCAGACATGCACGGCATCTGATAATCCATAATAACCAAATCAAACCCTTTACGGTTAATCTTTATTAGTCCATCTTCTCCATTCTCTGCTTGGTATAGTTTAAACTGAGCATACTTATTTAAGGATGCCAGCATTACTTTTAATCCATCTCTAATCATTTTATGATCATCAATAATTAAAACATTTACCACCCGTTTAGTTTTATATTTTATTTCATCCATGGTTAATCATTTAACGGAATACTTATTTTATAACTAGTGCCTTTACCCATATAACTCTCAATATTTAATTCGCCTTTATGAGATTTTATCCTTGATTGCATATTTTGAATTCCCATGCCCCGGCCAGATTGATTTGTATCAAAACCTTTACCATTATCAACCAACAATAACTTCAATATTTCTTTTAAGTAACTGAACCTGATAGTAATTTTATTTGCATTACCGTGATTTATGGCATTAGTAATAAATTCCTGTATTACCCTGTATAAGTCAATTTTTAACTCCTTTGAAAAATTTGGTAAAGCATTCGTTTGTTCTATAATAAATTTTGCTTTTTTATGATACAGGAAATGATTGCAAAATTCTTTCACTGCTTTTAATAAACTAAATTCTTCTAATGTTTTTGGCATCAGGTTGAAACAAATATTTCTCATATCTGTAATTACATTCGTAAGTGCGTCATTTGATTTTAAGAGGATTATTTTTTGTTGTTGATTTTTAGCCGACTCTGCAATGGAACTAATATAAAATTTTATGGCAGATAATTGTTGGGTGAGGCTATCGTGAAGATCTTTTGCAAGCCTTCGTCTTTCTATTTCCTGTGTATCAATGATAGCCCTGATGACAAGATTTTCTGCTTTTTTCTGATAAGTAATATCGCAGGCAGTTAACAGAATGACTTGTTTTTTTTTGCGCTCATCTTTAAAATAGGTTGCCGTAATGCTCACTGGAATAACATTTCCATATTTAGTATGTAAAAAGCTTTCATTAGAAATCAGCGAATTTCCCTTTTTTAGTTCTTTGGTGATACTTCTTAAAATTGAAATATTGCCTTTATGTAAATCATTAATTGTTTTACCAAATAATGCTCCGGATTCATAATGCAATTGTACTTCTGCTGACCTATTAGCATCTTCAATAACCCCTTTATTATTTAAAATAAAAACCATATCGGAAACCGAATTAAAAATATTATTAAAATAATTTCTTGATATGGTGATGGCTCTTAATTCTTCGCCAAGCATATTGATTCCATTACTTATTGCATCTACCTCATCCAAAAGGGGTGATAGAGTAATATCATTTTCAAACCTTCCTAAAGAATATTCGCGTATTAGGAGACTGATTTCTTTAAACCGTTTATCCATGACGAAAAGTTTTTTCTTTAAATCAGAAATTGTTGTAACCATCTTTCTGCCCGGGGAATAGTAGAAAATATTTTTACCGGCAATTTGGTTTTATTAACAGCCAGGAAAAAATTACCCAGGTAACTGCTGAACGGGGAATTAACAATAATTGCAGAGGCTAACAAACCTTCGATTGCATCATCAGAAGCTAAATATTCCCTTGCAGGTTTATTTATACTAATCACACCCTGACTTAAAATAAGGGAAGGCATTTTCTTACCGCCGGTAAAAGATAAACGGGTACTAACAATGCTTTTTGCTATTTCCAGATCGATACGCAGATTCTTCTTATAAGTCCCTACCAGTATATTATCCTTAATGCGGAGGTGAACATAGGGTGTATCAAGCTCCATTCCATAAAGTTAACAGCATATTTCCATAAAAATATACGTGTTTATACTTAATAAAAAACTATATTTTAAAATTATAAAAATGAGTGTTTAATGTGTTTTTACTGAATGATAAAAATTTCAAGTTTGAAGAAATTTTTTCACCATAAACAGAGACACAATGAGCAAGCAAAATTCATTTTATAACACTGTTGACCAGATAGTGAGCTATGGAGTTGAAAAAGGGATACTCCATCTTTACACCAGTAACCAATCATTTAACGGCATCCATATTCTGCTTAATGGAAAGCCAGTATTAAATTTTGGATCTTGTAGTTACCTCGGGCTGGAATTTGATCCAAGAATAAAAGAAGCAGCAAAGCAGGCGATTGATAAATATGGAACACAATTTTCAGAATCCCGGGCTTATGTTTCTTTGGGATTATATAAAGAATTGGAATACCTTCTTGAAAACATTTTTGATGCCTATTGCGTCATTACACCCACAACTACATTGGGTCATATTGCCAATATTCCTGTTTTGGTAGATGATGCGGATGCCATTATTATGGATCAACAAGTGCATAATTCTGTACAAACTGCTGTGCAACTTGTTAAAGCCAGAGGGGTTCATATAGAGTTGGTGCGCCATAACAGAATGGATCTGCTTGAAGAAAGAATAATAGCACTTCGTGGCAAGTATAAAAAAATATGGTACATGGCTGATGGCATTTATTCCATGTTTGGCGATAGCAGCCCGGTTGAAAAAATTTATGCTTTAATGAACCAGTATCCTGAATTATATTATTACGTTGATGATGCCCATGGAATGAGTATACATGGAAAAAATGGAAGAGGGTTTGTTTTAAGCAATCAGACAATACACTCTAAAATGGTTATGGCCACTTCTTTAAATAAAGCCTTTGCAACTGGTGGTGGAGTATTAGTGTATGCTGATAAAGAATTGGCCAGAAAAATTGGTACTGTTGGCGGACCATTATTAAGCTCCGGACCAATGCAACCATCTGCCTTAGGTGCTGCGATTGCTTCTGCACAGATACACTTAAGTAATGAGATCATTCACATGCAGGAACAACTGAAGGACAATATTCGCTTTACAAGATTGATGCTGGAGAAATATAAACTGCCCATAATTTCAGAGGCAGGTGCTGCTATATTTTTTGTAGGTGTAAGCATGCCTAAACTTGGCCATAACATTGTAAAGAGGATGCTGGATGCCGGATTTTATGTAAACCTGGGGATTTTTCCAACAGTGCCTATGAAACAAACCGGTATCCGTTTCACGATCACCCGCTTGCATACTTTTATTGAAATAGAAAAAATGATAGTAACCCTGGCAACAGTATTTCCGATAGCTATGATGGAAGAAAATATTTCCTTACCTGAAATTTATAAAGCATTTAAAGTGCCAATGCCTGAAGAAATACTTTTAGATAAATCAGTTACAAGCGTTATAAGGCAGGCGTTGGATCTTCAGCTTTACCATTATACCAGTATTCAGGAGGTAAATAAAAGTGAATGGAATCAACTGTTTGAAGGTAAAGGAACCTTTGACTGGGAAGGATTAAACTTGCTGGAATCTTCTTTCACTGAAAATAAATTACCTGAAGACAATTGGCTATTTGATTATTTAACGGTTAAAGATTTTCATGGAAATATTATTGCTTCCACTTTTCTAACTACTGCTTTATGGAAAGATGATATGTTGTCTGCCCGAGAGGTATCCGGTAAAATTGAAGAGCAAAGAAAAAATGATCCCTATTACTTAACAAGTAAAGTAATTTGTAGCGGTTCTTTGCTCACAGAAGGTGAACATTTTTTTATTAATAAAAATTCTCCCTCATGGAAAGATGCTATGCAACTTATTTTTGAAAAAATATATTTTTTACAGGAACGGCACAATGCCAATCATATTGTTCTAAGGGATTTTAATAAGGAGGATTTAGAATTTGATAACCTGATGGTGGACAATGGCTTTTTTAAAATCAGCATGCCAGATTCACATTCGATAACCTCCTTGTCCTGGCAACATCCACAGGATTTCTACAACACACTTTCTGTCAATGGCCGAAATCATTTACGTAAAAAAGTATTGCGCAATTCAAATAAATTTAAGGTGGAAGTAATTACTATTTCAGATTGGAAGGAGGAGATTGACTACTGGTATAAACTATACCTTAATGTTAAGAAAAAAAGTCTTGAACTGAATACTTTTGCATTACCCTTAAAGCTATTTAATCAACTGGCTAAAAATGACAATTGGGAAATGCTGCAACTTACGCTTAATGATCCAACAATTGAAACCAGTGACAATCCATGTTGTGTCATTTTCAGTTGTAAATCAAAAGACACTTATATTCCGATGATTATCGGCCTCGATTATAAATACAATGAAGAATTTGGCATCTACAGACAGGCTCTTTACCAGATTCTGTTGAGGGCGAAAAAATTAAATAAGCATACGATATTGCTTGGTTTTGCGGCTACAATTGAAAAACAAAAATTAGGTGCAAAACCATTGCCCACTTTTGCTTATATGCACTTGAAAGATAGTTTTAATGCAGCAGTACTTTCCTCCATTTCCATACCGGCGAAAATATAAACGAATAGATAGAAATATAGTCCTTACCCCGTGTCATTATAAAAAAATTTCAAGGAGTATTTCTAACATTTTTATTTAATGAAAATAACCATTGGGGAGTATTGCCAATTTTCAATACAGGCAAGGGTCCAATTATTACATAGCTTCGGTCAATATATTTGCTTTACAATAATTGAAAGAAAGGGTATTATTCTATTTAAGCTGTTTGACTTTTATGTGGAAGTAATTAAAGACCTCTACAATCATACTATTTTACAAGCGAATCCCATTCCTTGCAATAGTATGATAACTTTTTACAAAAAGATTTCTTTTTTTTAAGCAACCATCATGATGATTACCGGTTCCAAAAACTACATTTAAAAACGTAGTAATAATACTTAACCATCCGGCTTAAAAATCAGTTTTTAATCATACAACCAAATGAAAATGAATTATAAAATTTGAGGTGTTTTTATGCGGCAACTGAACAGCGCAAAAGTTCTTATCCACCTCAAATTTCTTTTTTATGAAAACAATTTCGCTCATTACTTCTACAGAAAAATACCCGCTTTCAGTTATTAAATCGGTACACAATGCAAAGGATTTTATGAATGCCGATATAAGCCTCCATTTGGTATTAAAAAAACTGGCAAAGCAGTCGGGAACCAATGAATATACCTTAAAGAAGGCATTTAAAGCTATTTTTAAAATTTCTGTTTATCAATATCTTTTAAAGACAAGAATGGAACATGCTTTGAAATTAATAGCGGAAACCACTTGCAAAGAAACAGTGATAGCGGAGCAGTGTGGCTATGAAACGCTTTCGGGATTTATAACTACTTTTCATAAATATTTTGGCCAAAAACCAGGTGATGTTAGAAAATATCTACAACCTTTTTGAATGGAAACACCTCTATATATAATATTATCACCCGAATATCAACTGGGTCTAAAGACTGATCATGGGTTACCCGAAAATTACTTATACAAAATACCCTTTGCCAGCCCCCTATTATTATCGGATACTAACGGCAACTATCTTTCACAATCATTTAATGGTGTCGATTACTGGTTAGAACTTCTCTCCTTCTCTCTTCACACTAATGGTTCCATTTATTTGCATTTGCCAACATCTGTTATGGGATTTATATTTTTGCTACAAGGTAATCTTGGCGAACAATGGATGGGTAACAGAATGGTAAATGCCTTGAAAGGGACCTATGCAGCTTTTTACATACCAGCCGGAAAGTATCCATTGACATTATTTAAAGGAGAATATAACTTACTTTATTTGATTCCTCCTTCTGATTACTTTAAGAGCATGGCACTTGAACACCCAAGTGTCCAGCAACTTTTAAATCATATCACTTATAATGATTTGAATGGGTTTATGACTGACCAATTTTATTTTCCTCTTGCTGTATTACGCATCATTAAAAGTATGGAAAGATGTACCAAGAAAGGAGCCGCACTTGATCTGGTTCTGCGAAGCTATATATTGAAATTGTTATCATTTTATAATCAGCAATTGAAAGAGAAAACACTGAATAGGCCATTCCATACCAATGAAGAAATAGCATTCGCTGTGAAGGAACACATAATGGCAAATTTAAGCAATATCAACCTGGGACGATTAAAAGAACTAACACAGCATTTCCCCATAACTTCTAAAACACTTACCCGTGAATTTAGAAAATCATTTGGTAAAACTGTTCCAGAATTTATCAGGGAGGAACGGCTTAAGCTAGCGCATCAATTATTGTTGCAACCTAATAAACAGGTACAGGAAGTTGCTATAGAAACCGGGTATGATTACCTTTCTCATTTCAGCAGGGAATTCAAAAAAAAGTTTGGGTATTCTCCTGGGGCCTTAGCAAAGAAAAAAAACAATGACAGTAATCTTAGCCAATGAATTCCCGCAGAGATTTAATAAAATATTTTTCAAATTGTTTTTGGTCAGGCAGTGTAAAAAGTTAAATAATAATGTCTCAAAATGGCGTTTTATTTATACGGAAAAGATATAAACTTTACAATAATAAAAATGAAATTAAAGCATTGATTGTAACAATGTGATACCAGAAAAGTGCAGCATATTTTTAGTAATGCACAGTAGTCCGTATTACTTATTTC
>JANYFT010000460.1 GCA_025359625.1 Ferruginibacter sp. | reverse complement strand
CCCATAAAGAAAGGGTGAAGTTTGTTGCACCGAAAATTGTAAAAGATAAAGAAATATAACCCGTTGAGATCTTATAAACACAAAGCCCGTTTCAACATGAAACGGGCTTTGTGTCTATCTATAAAGAATCAATTATACAGCAAAACTTTCACCACAACCACAGCTTCTGCTCGCATTTGGATTGTTAAAATAAAACCCCTTCCCATTTAAGCCATCACTAAACTCCAATTCCGTATTCACCAGATATAAAAAACTTTTAAGGTCAGTTACAATTTTTATTCCCTTGTCTTCAAATACTTGATCCATGGGCTTTTGTTCGTTGTCAAAATCCATTTTATAACTTAATCCGCTGCATCCGCCTCCTACTACACCCACTCTTAAAAAATAAGATGCATCAGCGCCTAAACCTGCATCTTTCATCAGGTTTACTACTTTATCTTTAGCCTTATCGCTAATATATATTGCATTATCTGCTGTTACCATAAAACAATGTACTAATGTGCTTACTAACCCAATTTGCTAATAGAAGTAAAACTTCCAATAACAAATTAGCAAATTATTAAAATTAATGTACTACACTTTCCTCAAACTTAATTGCTTCTTTACCATTTTTTACACGATAATCGTTGATGGCAGCCTTTATAGCATCTTCTGCCAAAACAGAACAGTGAATCTTTACAGGTGGTAGATTCAATTCTTCCACAAAATCCATGTTATCAACAGTTAAAGCTTCATCAATGCTTTTTCCTTTTAACCATTCTGTGGCCAAAGAAGAAGATGCAATTGCAGATCCGCAACCAAATGTTTTGAACTTTGCATCCATTATCATTCCGGTAGCTTCATCTACTTCAATTTGCAAACGCATTACATCACCACATTCCGGAGCACCAACAAGCCCAGTTCCTACACTCTTACTGCTTTTATCAAGTGTACCAACGTTTTTTGGATTGGTATAGTGATCAATTACTTTTTCTGAATATGCCATGATTATAACCCCTATCCCCTAAAGAGGGATGTTATCCTGCGGAGTTGAGCAGGGTTTTATTTTTTGAAAAATAAAGAACTTTTTAAATTTTGTATTTCTTATAGCTGAATATAATACTTCTATAAAAAATAAATTTTCTCAATTAAGTAATAAAATACCGATTGTACAAAAGACACAACTTCGCTTTTATCTACTTAATGGTTCCCCCTTTAGGGGGTGGAGGGGGCTTTTAATGTGCGGCCCACTCAATAGAATCCAAATCAATCCCTTCTTTATACATCTCCCACAACGGACTCATATCCCTTAACTTTAAAACGGTTTCGCTTATTGCTTTAACAGTATAATCAATTTGTTCTTCGTTTGTAAAACGTCCTAATCCAAACCGTAGTGAACTGTGTGCCAGATCGTCGCCTAAACCTAACGCTTTTAAAACATAAGAAGGTTCTAATGAAGCAGAGGTACAGGCCGAACCTGAACTCAAGGCGATATTTTTATTAAAGCCCATCAATAAACCTTCTCCCTCAACATGTTTAAAAGATATATTGGTTACATGTGGCAAACGATGCTCTGTACTGCCATTAATATAAGCTTCTTCCAGTTTCATCAATTCTGTTTCCAGCTTATCTCTCAATATACTGACTCGTTTTGTATCTGCTTCCATTTCTAACCTGCACAATTCACATGCTTTACCAAAACCTACAATACCCGGTACATTTAAAGTACCACTACGCATGCCTCTTTCGTGCCCGCCACCATCCATTTGTGCGGTAACTTTTACCCGGGGGTTTTTACGGCGTACATACAATGCTCCGATACCTTTAGGACCGTACATTTTATGAGCAGTAAATGCCATTAAGTCAATACCATCTTTTATTACATCCACAGGTATTTTACCAACTGCTTGTACGGCGTCTGTAAAAAATAATACCCCATGCTTTTTAGCGATAGCAGTAATTTGCCTGATTGGCTGAACAGTTCCAATTTCGTTATTGGCATACATGATGGCAATAAGAATAGTTGTTGGTTTTATTGCTGCTTCCAATTCTTTCAGGTCAATTAAACCATCCCTTTTAACCTGTAAATATGTTACTTCGCCCCCCGTTTTTTCAATATGCTTACAGGTATCAAGTACTGCCTTATGTTCTGTAGTGGCAGTGATAATGTGATTTCCTTTACTGGCATACATTTCGTAAACGCCTTTAATAGCAAGGTTATCACCTTCCGTAGCACCACTTGTAAAAATAATTTCTTTAGGGTCGGCGCCAACTAATTTAGCTACCTGCTCACGGGCATAATCAACAGCTTCTTCAGCCTCCCATCCAAAAGGATGATTACGGCTTGCGGCATTACCAAAATGTTCTAAAAAGTAGGGTGTCATTGCTTCCAGCACCCTTGGATCCATGGGTGTTGTCGCATTGTTATCTAAGTAAATAGGCAGTTTTAACATAAATCTTTTATTTGTAAGTATAACACAAAATTACTACAAAAGGTTCTATTTTAGCTTAGTTATTAAAATAGCCTTTATCAATTTCCTTATTTCATAAACATAGATAGGTAAACATCAATTTTATGCTACAAATAGACCATATTGGTATTGCTGTTAAACAATTGGCAAGTTCCATTCCGTTGTTTGAAAAACTGCTAAATAGTCAGTGTTACAAAAAAGAGATAGTAGCAATTGAGAAGGTGACCACAGCCTTTTTTAAGACTGGGGAAACTAAAATAGAATTACTGGAAAGTAATACCGAAGAGGGTACAATTGCCCGGTTTATTGCTAAAAAAGGGGAAGGTATCCATCATATTGCTTTTGAAGTGACTGATATTTATGCTGAGATGGAACGGCTGAAAAAGGAAGGTTTTAATTTGCTGAATGAATTTCCAAAACAAGGTGCTGATAATAAATTAGTTTGTTTTTTACATCCAAAAGATAGCAACGGTGTTTTGATTGAGCTTTGCCAAAGTATCCCCATGATCTGAAAAAGTATTTAAAGACGCGGTTTTTACGAATGCTTATTTACTTAAAAAAGGGTTGTGCTTTTTTTCTGCCCCTATTGAAGTACTGTTGCCATGTCCGTTGTGCACCACCGTTTCATCGGGCAATACAAATAATTTTTTACGAATGCTGTCGAGCAGGGTTTGATGATCGCCTCCGGGCAAATCAGTTCTTCCAATACTTCTTTCAAATAATACATCGCCCCCAATTACAAAATTTTGCTGTCGGCAATAAAAACAAATACTACCCGGAGAATGACCGGGAGCTTCTATTATTTCCAGTGCATCATCTCCCAACAGAATTTTGTCGCCTTCTTTTAATACAATAAAATCACCCGCATAATTATCAAAGGGCATATTGTACATCAAGCCCGCAGTTGGCGCATAACTCAATACCAACTTTTCTTTTTCGTGTAATTGCAAGGTTAAACCATAGGTTTCGGCTACAAACTTATTTCCAAACACATGATCTAAATGGCAGTGGGTATTGAGCAACATCAATGGTGTTAAACCCTTTTGTTGTATAAAGCTTTTTAGTTCTTCTCTTTCTTCATCAAAATAACAACCGGGATCAATAATGAGGCATTGGCTAAACTCATTGAACAGTATATACGTATTTTCCTGTATCGGACTAAAAACAAAAGATTGAATTTGTAACATTTAAGATCAATTTAGGTTATAAAGGGATATTTTTATGATTGACTTGAATAGAGTAATTTTATTATCAAATAGTAGATTAGTATGGTAAAGTTCAGCAGAATATTTTTTATAGCATTGTATATTATCATTGTTGGTTCTTTTACCACATTTGCCCAGGTAAATGCGGTTGAATTTGGAAAGAACCGGGTACAGTACAAAAAATTTAAATGGCAATATTATCAAACAAAAAATTTCAATACCTATTTTAATCAAAATGGCCAGGAGCTGGCTAAGTTTGTGTTACAGGTAGCTGAAGAGGAGCTGCCTGGTATTGAAACTTTTACAGAATACAGCTTGCAACGTCGTGCCAATATTGTTGTTTATAATGAATTTGCAGATTTGCAGCAATCAAATATTGGTTTGGGTGCAGATTGGCAAACTACCAGCGGCGGCACTAAACTGGTTAACAATAAAATGGTGGTTTATTTTAATGGCGACCATGCCAATCTTCGTAAACAGATAAAAGAAGGGATTGCACGCATACTAACTGATAATGTTTTGTTTGGAGAAGATTTGGGTGAAGTGGCCGGTAACCAAGCGCTGCTGGATTTGCCTAAATGGCTTACGGATGGCTACGTTGCTTTCGTTGGCGAAAACTGGAGCACTACATTGGATGATGAGTTAAAGAGTGAAATTTTAAGCGGCAATTACAAGAATTTTTACCAGTTTGCTTTTGAAAAACCAGAGATTGCTGGTCATGCGTTTTGGTATTATATACAGGAGAAATATAAAAAAGAAAATGTAACCTATCTGCTCTACCTGGCAAGGGTGTACAAAAATTTAAACAGGGCCAGCCAGCAGGTTTGTAAAACCAGTTTTAAAGGGGTGCTGACAGATTTTATGGAGTATGAAGATGAGAAGTATAACCAGGATATCAGGCGAAGAAAAGCATATCCTAAAGGAAATTACATTGAAAGTTTTGAGATCAATAAAAACAAAGATTATTACCGTATAAATGTAAACCCCAACAAAAAGAATAATTCTTTTGCAGTGGTTGAATACAAAAAAGGAATTATCAGGGTAAAACTGAGTGAAGATTTTGACTACACTACTTTATTGA
>JANYFT010000399.1 GCA_025359625.1 Ferruginibacter sp. | reverse complement strand
CAGAAGGAAAATAAAAGCACTATGGAAGTTGTAGGAACAATTGATTTAATGGGACAATCTGTACCAATAACAGCACAGGTAACTTTGGTAACGTTAGTTAAGGCATTGTAAAAAAATGATAACCAAATTTAAAAAACGCTGTTTTATAAACAGCGTTTTTTTATAACATTTTTTTGGGGAGGTTATTTTTTATGAATTTTTCAGACTTAATTTTAAGTTACGCAAAGCAGCAAATTTAGGTTGCCCTTAAACTATTATTCACCTGTTGTTTGTAGAGCTGCCTGTAGCCTGCTGCCCCAATAAAACTTATCCCCGCAACGATGATCCATAAATAAAAAAAACCGGTAGTGGCAACAATCAATGTTCCGGTGCTGCTGCCAATTACCTGTGCTGCACTCCATGCCATAGTATACAATGCTGCGTACTGCCCACGATTTCCTTCTGTACTTCTGCCAATATAATAACTGTTCATAAAAGGCATGGCTATCATTTCGGATATGGTTATGAAAAGCATAAATACAGCGGCAATTAAAAACCCATGTGCAAATGGAATATTTAAAATTAGAAAAGAAATAGCCATAATGATTGCGCCATAGGCCATCAATAACAGGTAGGGCCTTCTGCCTTCCAGCTTAAATACAATTACCATTTCAACCAATGCTATCAATATCCCGTTTAGTGCCATCACTACACCAATCAAAAACTCATTCAATTGCAACCCTTCTTTAAAATATAAAGGCACGGTTGTAAACAGTTGAAAAAAGCAAGTGGCAAATAAAACCTGTAAGGCTAAAAAAAATAAAAATGGTTTATCCCTGTAGGGTGATGCGGCGGCAATCGCTGTAACTTTTTGTTTAGATTGTTGTAATTGTTTTTGCTGCGCCAGTGTAATTTTTGGCAGTATTGTCAGTAATAAAAAGGCGGCAATAATATTTGTACATCCATCTACCCAAAATAATAAATGGTAATTGATGGATGCCAGTACACCTCCCAATGCACTGCCGATACCCCAGCCTAAGTTTATTGCCAGCCTCACCAGAGAAAAGGACTGCGTTCTGTTTTCGGGAACACTATAAAATGCAATAGCGGTAGCATTGGCCGGCCGGAAAGCTTCGTTTACCATGCTTAAAAAAAAGGTGCAAATACAAATGGCAGGGTAAGACTGCATTTGCCCCAGCACAATAAATAAAATACCACCGCACAACAACGATGAAAACTGGGTGTAATAAAACCCAAAGCGGTCACTTATTTTGCCACCTGCAAAAGCGCCCACCAATGAGCCTATTCCATAAATGGCTACTACCCATCCGCCCTGTTCCATGGTGTAACCAATGTGGTGACAATACAAAGTCATAAAAGCAAGCACCATGGTGCCGCTCCTGTTAATAAGCATTACTACAGACAGCAACCACATTTTGCGGGAGAGGCCTGCGTAGGCATTTTTATAAAGGTTAATGGTAGTTGTGAGCATAGAAAATGAAGGGTAAAGATATTTATTTACTTTGCCATTTTATATAATTGCATATCATTGGAATTTCATCTTTCGTAATTGCAGAAAATTTATCAATGATAAAAAGATACTTCATGAACAAAAAACTTGTGGAAATTTTCCATAAAAATCATTCAATTTTTACATTGCAGTATCTTTTAAGATCACCTTAAATATTTCATTGAAGGAATCGGGCGGCACTGTTAACTTTCTTTTTACGGTATCCATCCATGCTCCATCAATTGTTATCACTGCAGAAAGTGTATCCCCGCTTTTCCATATTTCATGCACCATTGTCCACCTTGAAAAATCATCCGTTACTTTTTCTACTCTGAGGTTGATCTTTACTTCATCTCCAAATTTTATTTCTTTTTTAAATACACACTCTTCCCTGAAAATGATAGGGCCAATATGCAGGTGCGTTAGTACCTGTGTGATAAGCCCATGCTCATTCATAAACGATATACGGCTGTAAGCACCAAAATCGTAATAGGCAGAATGGCGCAGGTGAAAATTGGGGTCAAGGTCACTCCAGCGTATTTCTATTTATTTAAAATAATCGGCCATGTACTTTAGATTAAGCCACAAATGTAATTAAAAAGCATCCTGAAGAATCAGGATGCTTTACCGAAACCAACCTAAAAAACAATTATAAATTCAAGGTTTTATCT
>JANYFT010000384.1 GCA_025359625.1 Ferruginibacter sp. | reverse complement strand
ATCCAAAACATTTACACTTACGGATGCTTTATTTACTACAGTGAAAAAGGAAACGGTGTATGTAAATGTACATAGTGTAAATCATCCCGGTGGTTTGATACGTGGCCAGATCAGGTAACAACGCCTCATCAGGCACGGCGTTATAAACCTGTGCCTGATTTTATTACTTTATAACCTGTTTATCGCAAAAATATTGCTTTGTCATTTTAAACTTTTTCTAAAATAAAGTACATAAAAAATGTGCATTAAATCCTTTTCTCTTTTCTGCGTTCAGATGATAGCTGGTTACTATCTTCACATTTTTTATTCACTAATCTGCTTTAACAAAAATCTACCATCCGTATTTAATGCCAGGTATATCACTTCAATACCGATATGCAATTTTTACTACCGCTGCTATAATAATGCATGCATATTGTTTTTATCTCATTCTATTTATGCAAAAGCATAGCAGCAGATAGTCTTTCCGCTCTGAAGGGATTATTGATTTATCAGCCAGCCCCATTTTAAATGAAGATGAAAGAAGGCAAGGCATGAAATACATTTAATTCCTCACTATAAATTCCTTTAAAATAATTGTTTGATAGTTGTTAAATTTTTGAATTACCCAATGGCTTTTACCTAACTTCATCTTCAAAATAATTCAACGATGAAAATATCTTTTCATGGAGCTGCACGAACAGTAACCGGCTCCAAACATTTGCTCACCTTAAACAATGGTAAAAAAATATTATTGGATTGTGGCATGTTCCAAGGCATGGGGAATGATACAGATACACTAAACGCCAGCTTTGGTTTTAATGCAACGGAAGTAGATTACCTCATATTATCCCATGCACATATTGACCACAGCGGCCTGATACCAAAATTGGTGAAAGAAGGGTTTACCGGAAAAATATTTGCCACACCGGCAACTAAAGATCTTGCTGCGGTATTGATGGAAGATTCTGCGGGTATACAAGAGAACGACCTTAAGTTTATAAACAAACGCAGGGCGGCAGAAGGGCTGCAATACTTGTTGCCATTGTATACTACTGAGGATGCGTTGCACGCAGTAGATTTTTTTATAACAGTAGAATATGATACCTGGTTTACTATTGAAGAAGGTATTGAATTTTGCTACACTGATGTGGGTCATATTATTGGCAGCACCGCAATACATTTAAAAATTACCGAGTCTGAAAAATTGACCCGGCTTACTTTTAGTGGAGATGTTGGCCGTTACCGGGATGTGATTTTAAAAGCTCCGGAAAAATTTCCACAGGCAGATTATATTTTAATTGAAAGTACCTACGGCAATAGTTTGCATGATGAGCACAATCCTACACCGGATGCATTGTTGGAATGGATAAACCATACCTGTATTTCAAAAAAGGGAAAGCTGATAATGCCTGCATTCAGTGTGGGTAGAACGCAGGAAATTTTATATGCCCTTAACCAGCTTGAATTAGAAAACCGCTTACCTCCACTGGTCTATTTTATAGACAGCCCGTTAAGTATGAAAGCTACAGAGATCATAAAAAGTTATCCCAATTATTTTAACGACCGCATCAAAAAAGTGCTGGAAAGCGATGAAGATCCTTTTTCATTTAAAGGATTAAAATTTGTAGAGTCGGTAGAAGAATCCAAGAACCTGAATTATTATAAAGGCCCCTGTGTGATAATTTCTGCCAGTGGCATGGCAGATGCAGGCAGGATAAAACATCATATCAGTAACAATATTGAAAACAGCCGCAATACTATTTTATTAACAGGTTATTGTGAGCCTGGTTCGCTGGGAGGCAGGTTGATGAAGCATCCTAAAGAGGTAAGTATTTTTGGGCAGCCACACGAAGTAAATGCAGAGATAGGTGAAATGCGCAGTATGAGTGCTCACGGCGATTATGAAGACCTTTGCCAATTCCTGGTTTGCCAGGATGCGACACAGGTAAAGAAATTATTTTTGGTGCATGGCGAATATAATGTACAACTGGATTTTAGACAAAGGCTAATACGAAAAGGTTTTGCTGATGTGGAAATACCGGAGCTTCATTCAGTAGTACAACTGGGGTAGGCAGTAATTTTTTTCATACGATAATCTTTTAAAATGCTACTGCTCCAGCTATGATGAAATCTGGTGCCTTTCCCGCTTTTTGAAATCTCTTAAATGTACTAAGCATTTGTTTATCTAGATAGGTATTTAATTATTTTTTTGATTTTTATACATTTACAGCAATAAATGCATTGCAAATGAAAAAATTAATATTATTTTTTAGCCTGAATATTTTATTCCCCTAGTATACATTTAGTCAAAGTGAAAAAGCAACAGATACAAGTAAAGTAAATAACACTGTTGGAGATAATGATGATAAGATTTTTATGAGCGTTGAAGAAGTGCCTTCATATAATGGGGGAGAAGATTCTATTAAAATTAAATTCGAGAAATATAAACCCTTCTCCTAACTACAAAAGAATTTCCATTTTCAATAGAAAGCTACTGGTGGAAAGCGAAGCTTCATTAGTACCTCCTTAATATAAAGCAAACTTGTTCATACTATCCCTGCAAATGGTTTTAGAAATATTTACGGGCATGCTGATAAATGGCAACAAACCTGCAATAGATATTTTTTAATTACGTTACTTCAATGCTTAATTACATTGTATTAATTTTGACACTCAAAATAAAACCTGCTTTTGGAATGTATTTTGCAAAGAACCCCTGCCTGCCCATTTCCTCAGCAATTAAATAAAGCACATGATAAAAAGGATCTTAAAGATAGTATCCATCAGTTTACTGGTATTGATTGCGGCAGCTTTTGCAGCACCTTACTTGTTTAAAAGCCAGATTGTAAATCTTGTAAAAAAGGAGATCAATAAAAACATCAATGCAAAAGTTGATTTTAAAGATGTGGATATTTCTTTCTTTCGCCATTTTCCCAAAGTGTCTGTTGGCCTGGAAGAGTTGCAGGTAATTGGTACCGGCGCATTTGCAGCTGACACATTGATATCTGCTAAAAGAATTGATGCCGCACTTGACATTGTGAGTGTGATAAAAGGAAAAGATATGACGATCTATTCTGTAAATGTTGAATCGCCCAGGATACATGCCATTGTAAATAAAGACAGTCTTGTAAACTGGGATATTATGAAGCCTGATACAGTTGCTAAAACAACCACTGCTGATAAACCTTTTAAAATGGCACTGCAACAATATTCGGTACACAATGCCTGCATTAGTTATAAAGATGCAACAGCAGATATAGGTACAGAAATATTTAATTTAAATCATGAAGGAACGGGCGATTTTACATCGGATTTTTTTACATTAAAAACCACTACCCATGCAGATGCCTTGACTGTTATCTATGGGGGTATTGATTATTTATCCAATGTAAAAGTAGTTGCTGATGCAGATATACAAGTGGATAGCAAAAAGAATAGCTACAGTTTTAGTACCGATAAAATTTCAGTCAATGATCTTAAAATTTCAGGCGAAGGCTCTCTGAAAAACCTGGCGGAAAAAGGGTATGATATGGACATTAAATTTAAAGCGCCGTCAACAGATTTTAAAAACATTTTATCGCTGGTGCCTGCTATTTATAAAAACGACTTCAGTAAAATAAAAGCCAGTGGCACCGCTATCTTCAGTGGTTTTTTAAAAGGAATTTACAGCCAAACAAGCCTGCCTGCTTATCACGTTGATATGGAAGTAAAAGACGGTTTTTTTCAATATACGGACCTTCCAAAACCACTGCAAAAAATAAATATAAAAGCACAGGTTGATAACGCTGATGGTGTAACTGATAACACGGTAGTAAACATAGAAAAGGCACACATTGAAATGGACAATGATCCGTTCGATATCCGCCTGCTGGTGAAGAAACCCATTAGCAATATGTTTATAGATGCGGCTGCAAAAGGCAAACTGGATTTAAGCAAAGTAGCCCAATTAGTAAAGCTGAAAACTGGCACAAAATTAGGCGGCCTGTTAAATGCAGATCTATTTGTAAAAGGGAATGTAAAAGATATTGAGCAACAAAAGTTTGACCAGTTTACGGCAGGTGGCACCGTAGACCTCAATAATTTTTTATATGTGGCAACAGATTATCCAACAGGGATAAAAATAAATACATTGACCACTTCTTTTACACCAGGAAAAGTTGATATTAAAAACCTGAACGGACAATACCTGACTTCTAATTTTAATGGCAGCGGGCAGATCAATAACCTCCTGAATTATATGTTACAAAACAAGCCGCTTAACGCCAGCATAAACCTAAGTGCGGATAATATAAACTTTAACGATTGGATGGGAACCTCAGCAGATACTACGACCAAAGGCCCTGCTGCTCTACCTTTTGCTGTACCCGGCAATTTGAATGTATTGCTAAATACCCGTATTGATAAATTGCATTATGATAAGGTTGATATCACCAACTTATCAGGCAGTCTTAAAATAAATGATGAAACAGTAACCATTGCAGATGTAAAGGGCAATGCATTGGATGGTGCTGTAAAGATCAATGGCAGTTATTCCACTAAAAACAGCAAAACAAAACCGGACATTGCTTTAGTGTACAATGTAGATAAAGTAGATGTGCAGAAAACTTTTGCAGCATTTAATACGGTGCAACAACTGATGCCAATCGGCAAATTTATTGCTGGTAAATTAACTTCTCAGTTAACTTTAAAAGGCAAGCTGGGCGATAATATGATGCCTGACATGAACAGCCTTACCGGTAATGGGAACCTCTTGCTCATTGAAGGTTTCCTGAGTAAATTTGCACCATTGGATAAAATTGCCAGTACTTTAAATGTAAAAGTGCTGGAGCAAATCTCTTTGAAGGATGTAAAAAATTATATTGA
>JANYFT010000368.1 GCA_025359625.1 Ferruginibacter sp. | reverse complement strand
GTACATCGCCTAGCAACAAAACTTCTATAATACTAAAATGCGCTAGCAAACCTTCGGGTAAAATATGGCTTAGTATATCTTGTTCCAATCCTTTTTTAAACAAATTTATACCTTGCTCCCCAATAAATAAAACTGAGCCGATCTTTCCTGCTGGAATGCTTTTAATTCCTGCCCCCTCTTTTCTTCTGCAAATTCCAGCGCATCTATTTTACGGGCAATATCAGCGTTGAAAAAGGAATCCTTTGCTACCATGGCGATTTCATAATAAAATATCGCCGAGTCCATTTGATGCTGGCTGCTAAAGATCGTTTTAAGAAATAGCGCCGATTCTTTTACAAGTGGGTATAGTTTTAATGTGTCCGCTAACCTGTAAGCTTCCAAAGCCGAGTGCTTCGCTTTATTCAGGTCATTTTGTTGATAATACACTTTTGACCGGCCTAAATAAACAGGTATCAGGTCCGGGGTGGAGTGGTATTGAACCGCTTCCTGTTCCGCCTGTTGATAAAAGCTTAGTGCCAGATCGTATTTATTTAGCTTAGCGTAAATGTCACCCATCACCGTTTTGATAAACCAGCTAAAGAACCGGTTAAAGTCGTTTAGGGGTTCATCTTTTAATTTACTCAATGCCTGCTGGCCGTAATACAAAGCGGAATCAACCTGGTTATTTTTTAAATAATATACCGCTGTTTTATGAGGGTTTCCAAGCACACCACGGCGATCCTTTGCACTGTCATGCAACAGCAGCCGTCCATAGTCCTTACTAGCCGCCAACTGGTATTCAAGTGCTTTGGGGAAATTGCCCAGCGTTTCATAATTCATACCAATAAATGCCTGTGCCGTCAGGTAGTCTTCTGGATATTTACCATCGAGTTCTTTCATGATTTGCTGAAAAGTTTCTATCGATCTTACCGCATCTCCTACTTCCATTAATGCAAATCCTAATTCATATTTTAACCCAAGTGAATTATAATTAGTTGCCGGGGTTTTATCAGCCAATGCTATGGCTTCCTTGATATATTCAATTGACCGTCCGTAATTTTTATTTTTCCATAAATTATGCAAGTCTTCAAGAATTTTTACTTTAAAAGAGTCGTGGATATTTTGATGAAGGAGGTGCTGAAGGCTATCGTTTTTTTTTAGAACTTCATCCTGGCTGTAAGCAGTCTGCATACACAGAAAAAATAAAGCCATCAGGGAAATTAATTTCATGTATCAGAAGTTGTAACTAAAAATAATAAAAATTTCGCATAAATACATGTAGAAATATAGTATTCGATCCAGATAGGTTTATAAATTCTCTTTTCTATATCATCTCATTTTATATTAAACCGGCAAACTGATAATGAATGTACAATCCTCACCCACTGCTGATGATACTGAAATACTGCCGCCATGTGCTTTGGTAATAATATCATAGCTGAGAGATAGTCCAAGACCGGTGCCATTGCCGGTAGGTTTGGTAGTAAAAAAAGGCTGAAAGATTTTTGACAGTACAGCTTCCGATATACCGTTGCCATTGTCTTTGATGATGATGTCTACCAATTTGTCATGAAGGAGCGACTGAACATAAAGTGAAGGCGAATAAGATTCCCCCAGCATACATTTCTTTTCATTCATAGAATAAAAAGCGTTATTAAAAATATTGATCAATACCCTGCCAATATCAGCAGGTATAACTTTCAATTGAGGTATGGAGGGGTCAAGCTCTGTCATGATATTTACATTAAAAGAATTGTCTTTGGATCTGATGGCATGGTAGCTCAGTTTAAGAAATTCTTCTGCCAGGATATTGATATTGGTAGCAGTTTTTTCTCCGGGTTTCGCCTGCGAATGTTCTAACATAGAGCGAACAATGCTTTCGGCACGTTTACCATGCAGTTCAATTTTTTTTGAATTCTCTTCAAGGGTATTTAATAGATCATCTTCTGATTGAACATCTCTTTCTGCTTTAGGCTTTAAGCGTTCAACTTTTAACTCTTCGATTAACTCGGTGTTTAGTTCTGAAAAATTATTGACGAAATTTAAAGGGTTTTGAATCTCATGTGCAATACCAGCGGTGAGTTCGCCAAGAGAAGCCATTTTTTCAGCATGTATCAGTTGGGTTTGTTTGTCTTTAAGATCGGCAAGATAAATATGTAGTTGTTCTTTTGGTTTTCTATCAGCTCATTTTTTTCATTTAAAGTGTAGATGGTTTTTTTACGTCGCCGTACCGTGCGATACAATAATCCTGAAAACAACAACACAAATATTCCTGCAGCAGATATCAGTCTCAATCCCGATTTTAACGCAAGTTGGTTTTCAAGGTCATTCAACTGTTGTTCTTTTAATTTGTAATCATAGTGCATGGCCTGCGTTTTTTTTATTTTATCAACACCCAGCATAGAATCTTTTACGGCCATTGCAAGGTCGTTGTACTTTAATGCAAGTTCATATTTTTGCTTTCTTTCTGCGGTGAGTCGCATAACTCCGGCGCTTTGAAACATGAGATCGAAATGGGATAATTTTTTTGCCTGGTCATACGCAGCAACAGCATACCACATAGCGGAATCTAATGAGCCAAATTGTAGAAACCATTTGGCTTGTACTAAATTGACATCAATTATTCGTGACGCATCATCCCAGGAGCCCACTGACTGACAGGCCTGATCGACAAACCATTTAGCTGAATCTTTTTGACCCTTTTGGATATATATATTTCCCAATAGCGTAGTAATACCAGTTCTGAATTCTCTTTGCCATCCTTCATCTAAATTATTAAGTTCCAGGTAAGCCAGGCGGCCATACATTAGTGCCGTGTCAGGCATATTTTTTTTAAAATAGATATCTCCAAGATTCCATGGCGTGGCTACTACAGAATTGGGGTCCGCCATTCCTGTTTTAGATTTAACTTTTAATTCCAACTCATGCCCTGCTCTTGCATAGGTTAGTGCTTTATCCAAGTCTCCCTGGGTTTTATAGTTCATACCAATAAAATGCAATGCGGCAGTATATTCTATACTTTCGGGAGGTACAATTTTAAATATTTCCTGGAATGCTTCTATCGACCTTGGATAATCATCGATCTTCATAAAGGCCCAGCCCAGCATAACCCACAAGCCATAGTCCCGGTTACTTTTAAGTGTTTTCGCTATAGCAATGGCCTCTTTTATATTGCCTATCGCTTTAACAGGATCTACAGATCCGTTGGCTACAGACAGCCAGGCTAAAATATCAATGCGCAAAGTATCTTTTTTAGAATGTTGTGACAGTACAAGTTCAAGGCTATCTATAATATGTTGTGCAGATTGAGCACTGCCATTCAAAGAGATGGTATTGAGCAGTAATAAAAATATACTGGTTCTGCGACAAAGCCCGAAGAATGAAATGCCTTTCATATCCTGTTAAAATTTAATGGTAAGGTCTAAGAAAAAAGACCGTGGCTGAATGCCCATGGTATAATAAATAGCATTGGGATTAGCCTTTATTGTTTCTCTTGTAAGCAACGCATTGTTAAAGGCCGTAAAAAAAATTCCATCAGTTATAGGAGCCGACCAGTCAACAATGCCGAAATGATTGATAAGATTGTTGATACTAAATTTGATGTTGACTTTTTTACTTAAAGCATAACCAAGATTTAAATCAAACTGGCTGTAGCCTGGAAGATAGAATGCTTCATTGGCATTGGCTGCCCTTTTTGAAATGCTGTACCAGTTGAGCCCAACATACAGTTTTTTGTAATTGTAAGATGGTGCGATATTGAAAATATAGGGAGCTGCAAAAAAGCTGATCTTTTTACCGGACTGATCTATGATTGAATCATCCTGTGCACCGGGATTTCCGGTATACCATTGTTGATATTTATCAGTAAAGAATTGCTGGATCACGCCATTGGCCCTGATATTCCATCCCTCACCAAGCTGGATATTGGTTTCCAGGTCAATACCTGTAGCATGTACTTTGTTATACAATATGGGCAAATTGTATAAATTCCCTAAAGTATCTGTATCGAAATTTAAGGTAGGCAGGGATGATAATATACTTAAAAATGGAGTTACTGTTATGTTTGTTTTAGCGGTTAAATATTTAATGCCACCTTCTAACTGAATTGTTTTTTGAGGTAATATATTGGACGACTCACCCGCTGTTTGGCCACCAATATAAGTGCTTATATCAGCTACTTTATTTCCGGAGGAAAACCGGATATAATAGGCCAGGTGATCATTCTGTTTATAATTAAGGCCTGCGCTAAAAGAGTAGGTGCTGGTTTGTTTGGTATAAGTGACCGGTGGTTTTAATGAGCCGTCATAATTATCATAAAGGGTCAGCGGGTTTTTATCAACCCCTCCAGTAGTAGAATAAGTATTTTCATTTTGCACACGATAGCTATTGATAATGTCAAGCCATTCGTACCTTCCTCCCCAGTCAAGATTAAGGCGTGGCGTAATATCCCACTGATGCCCAAAATAAATTGCATTATCCCATGTTTTTACTTTGTTATACGAAGCGTAATTTATTCCTCTTTGATATCCACTTACACCTTTTGCATCCGTAAATTGTTGAACAGGGCCACCATCGGCTGGTGCATATTCTATTGCTATCAATTGCGGCCGGTCTTCTATGGTTGAAAAACCAGTGCCTGCATTTCCACTCCCATTATAATATTTATAAGTGCTTTTATTAGAGTAAATACCGGTAGTGAATTTCATATTCGTCCACGTTTTGCTGATAATGCCCTGGTAGAAAAAATCATTTCTTTTATCCTCCACTATTATCATGGGCGTAAAAAATACTCCGTTAGAGATGATGTCGCTACCGGGCAGATTACCACTAAAAGTAAATGGGGTTGGCTGCGAAAAGTCTTGCGTAAGTATTCCGTAAACCTGCTTTGTTGCTGCATTATAAAATTTATATTTTCCTTCCTTGCCTGCCATATCAAATATTGCGTTAAAAAGGAAACTGGTTACATCATTAGGATATACAATGAATGTACCTACATCTACAGAGCTCTTTTGTGATAGCTTGAATGCCTGGGTCATCTTCCAGTTATCATTCAATCGTTGTTCCCAATGCAGGCTGATAGAATTATCTTTTAGATGATTCAGGTCTTTACTATTGTAGTTGATTGATCTTACCCCATCTCCCGTAGAGGGTATAGTTAAGTGTACCGGATCAATAAGCACCGAACTGCTATTGGTAAAATGCCCTGCTGGCCTGGGTTTATCAAAGTCGACGGTAGGCGTAAATTCAAAATCTTTGGTCCTGTCATTCAGCCATTTTACATTTAATCTTAAAGAGCCGGTAGCGAATGTCTTTAAAATATTTCCTTTTATCTGTCCACCATGGCTTAATGGGTAACCCGGATATTTGGCCCCATTGGCATACCTGAAATGGCCACCGATATTATAGGTCCACGATTTATCCTTACTTAAAGGCCCACCGAAATTACCTTCTAGGCGGTAGTACGGATTTTTGCCATTGCCTTCCAAACCAAGCCTGGTAGAGACTATTCCTTCAAATTGCTTTCCGCCTGTTTTTGAAATATAATTAAATATGCCTCCCGGCGCATTCACACCCAATATAGAAGCTGATCCACCACGAACTGCTTCTATCTTACTGAGGTTGACATCTGCTCTCAGGTAAGCAGATGGATTGCCTCCCTGGCCCGGTAATAGTAGTAGTCCATCTTCCTGCATACCGATAAAATATACGCTTCCATCAAATACCATCCCTCTTGTGAAGATTTGATTTCTCAATTCTCCCCTGGCTGATTGTACAAATACACCTCTTCCAACCGCAATAATTCTGCTGAACTATTCGGCACAATATGTTCCAGTTGAGCAGAGGATATTGTTGTAACAGCCACCGATGATTCTATTCTTTTCCGTGGATCGAATACACCGGTAACGATGAGATCGTTCAATTGACTGGCATATGATTCAAGGGTAATTTTAAGGTAGGGGTTTTCGTAAGTGACAAGTATTTTTTTAGTTACATAGCCTACAAATGATGCTTGCAATGTATCGCCAGCATGTGCATCTATTTCAAACTCACCTGTTGCATAAGAACTGACGCCCTGCAAACTCCCGGATATACTTATTGTAGCGCCTGGTAATTTTTCACCGGTAGAACGATCTGTGATCATACCTCTTGTCTGGGCAAAACAATTTAGTGTAACAAGCATACCAACAAAATAGATAAATAGAACTTTCATCGTATTTGATATTTATAATTTATCAAATTTATTTAGAAAGTATCTTATATTATTAAGAGTTGTGTATGTGGTGCACAATAAGACATAACTGGCCTAAAAACCAATCAATTTGTGACAAAGGAATTTCATTAAAAATATTATATCGGCATTTATCTTCATCCATTGCAAGCACAATTGTTTAGAGCGTAGGCTGGGGATCTAGCAAAGCGTTATGATATTATTAAAGTCTCTGTAGAAAAGAAAAAAAAGCCGGGTACGAAAGGTAAAGTTAGCCGTCAATAAACTGATTGTATAAAATAAATTTTATTGTTATAATCCATTTTTGCAATTAACCCTGCTACGTAGTAATTTTTTTCCTGCATCAAAAACCATTTATTTAATTAGGTTTAAAAGCGCTGTTGTTATACATTGATGTATTTAACAAATAATATTTTCCATCCTTATTATTGCGCCAGCAACTGTGCCCCTGAAGGTCGTAATAGTACCTGCCGTCAACGGTCTTTTGTGCACTTAAATCATTTACTGAAATTACCTGGGATATGGATTTTTGGCTTCCTCTTTACCACTACTTTTTTTGCTGCTGAACTATCATTGTTTGTTACACTTTATACCCTAACAGTTGATGTATCTGGATGTATTTTTTTGCTCCTGCTTAACAACCTGCAATATAAATATGGCAACTATACACAGGTGTTTTATTTTCATTGACTTTGTTTTATTTATCACTTTCAACAATTTTACCAAAAAATGTTCAAGAGTAAATAACCTGTTTTATACTACGAATTTAGAAAAACTATCCCCCACAGTTCGGCAGTTTTGTTTTGCAATACAATCTTGTTTCCGGGGGAGGTACATCTTCAATAACCAACACCTCTTTCTCTCCGTGGTCAGATTTCTGCACCTGCCACCTTTTTCTTTAGAATACTTTATCAATGTGAACAGATCCCAAACTCACCTTCATGCCTTAATTACAGTTTTTGCTTTCACCTTTATTTTTAAAATAATTCATTGTGCTACAGGTCGGTGTGGCGCCACCTTGGGGGGAAAGAGTTTACACCAACCACGTCATGGAAGCAGGCAATGCAATGTTGTAAGCAGGCCAATCAATGCAATAGATTTAATCTCTGACACAACGAATAGAATGTCCATAAATCTTGTTAGACATAGAACTATGCAGATGCCTGTATCATCCAGATATCGTTTTCTGGAGTATTAATTGTTATCCACAGTGGAAGTCCACCAGAAACCACAATGGCTTATTTGATTGTTTATTTTTTTTCCGTGGGTTGTTACATCTTGCATCACCACTATCCGTTTTTTTCCATGTTCAGGTGTCTGCATCAACATCTTTTTCTTTAGAATACATTATCAATGTGTAGGCCCAAACTGACCTTCATGCCTTAATTACAGTCTTTTGCTTTCACTTTTATTTTAAAATAATTTAGTTTGCGACAGGTAGGTGTGGTGCTCAACCTTGTGGAGGGAATTACAGAACCACGATAGCAAGGTCATGCAATTGAAGTGCCCAGACAAATGTAAAAGTGTTGGGAGCAAATAAATTAAATCTTTGTCCGTGTGAGTTTCGCAGTCAAGTGTTTTATTTATTGAGTTTAAGGCCAAAAACCCGCAGGAACTCAATAAAGAGTGTTCACAAGGGGGCAATGGAGAATATTAGGCACCATAAAATGGTTGTTTGACAATTGGGAGGAGACTGGATTATTTTTCCATTTTATCTTCCTTATCATGCCCTTCAAGCTTTACAATCTTATTGTACAGTCCAAATAAAAGAAATGGAGCTGCCCACTGGCCAACAAATAAGGCATCATTTTTTCTGCCCATTATTTTTAACGTAAGTGCAGCACCCATGGAACCAAGGGCTGCCCACAAAAATAAATCAGATGGGAGTTTTGAAGTTTGCTCTTCGATAGTTTTAGCTACCGGACCTTCTATGTGTTGTGTTTTTTCCATAATTGTATATTTTTTTATGTTTTTGTGGGCTGCATAATTTTATGAATTACCCATTAATTTAAAATTAGGACACATGTAAAATTGAGTACTAAATCGGTAATAACTGTTATACAATTTTCCTGATTATTTATATTATATGGCAGAGCTGCTTGGGCTGAGGTGCTTACCTACTTACCTCTGCAAAGGTCAGTTCAAAGTCTGTTACTCTCATTAAACTGCTCTATCTTTTTGCTAAATAATCATTGTAATCTACCAGCGGCACTTTTACCATGAATTGAATCTCATCCACCCCAGCTACCATTTCTGAAATTTCACTATTATTAATTTTCTGGATAATATTATCATTATCACCTTTCAATCTTTCATCATCGGGTTTAATTAATTCTAACCAATAATTTTCACCACCGGTTTCAGGCTCACTGGCATCATTTATTTCGTTAGGGTCAATGCCTAATAAAATTACGTGCGAATAACAGCGTCTTTGTAAAAAATCCCGTAGATCGGAAGTTAATTCAGCATCAATTGTAGCATCTTTCATGGTAGTAGTTTTAGTTTCCTTGTCGTTGATAGACTATACTTTTTACACCCAGCATTCTTTCATCAATTTTTTTATAAATATCATGTAAGGTCATTATAGTTGATTCATTCACAATTTCCATTTTAAAATTCACGTGTATTATCTTCCAGTTTTTATACAATGATGATGCCGTAAGCAGGTTCTTTTCCCAAATCATTTCTTTTGCGCCGCCTGTAAGTTTATACCGTTCAACCTGGTTAGATTGATAAATCAATTCAACCTGGAAAATAAACTTGCCGCTTACCTTCCGGGCATTATCCCATGTCTTCAATGTAATCTCAAACTGATCCACTGTTAAATATTTTTTAATCATAAATTAAATCAGGAACTCTTTCATCTTTACATGAAGTTGTAGGGTCTGCCTGTTCAAGAAAATTTTTAGGAACCAGATTTGCCTGCATTTGATTTGCAGGAATTTTATATGTCGAAATTTCAACTATTCTTTCAGTTGATAAATTTGGTTCTGTCCATTCTTCGGCCAACTCTTTTGTTAGTATAACAGGCATACGATTTTTGCTGTTATGAATTTGCTGCATCAAACTATTTGCCTCCGTTGTTCCAAAACAAAATGTATTTACTACTTCGCCACTTTCTTTATCAACCCAGGGGTTGTATATGCCAGGAAAGAAAAAATACGGTCTGTCTTTTACGGTGATATGATAGGGGAACTTTTCAGGTGTTGCAAGAGGTTTCCCTCTTTTGCCCATTACGGGTAAATGCCGGTGTTCAAAAAATCCTGTTGATATAACAAGGCACCGCCTGTTTAAAGCGGCTTCTTTATACATTGGCTTTTGTAAAAGTTCTTCACCTATAAAGTTTAAAGTTGTCATTCCGGGAATCCATTTGCCTTCTGTGTTCTTATATCCGTTCCGAAAGTTTTTAACAGCTTCACGGTTTTTTAAATAAGAGGGAAGAAAGCCCCATTCCATAGGTACAATGTTCCAATCTTTTCCGTCAAAAGTAGGTTGTATGATCGGCCATTCTGTATAATCAAACCCCTTCCTTATTTCATTTAAGTTAAGTGATGCCATCAGCGCTTTAAGTTCCTTTTCCTGCTGCTTATAAGCAATAAATTCTGCCAATGTTATCCGTACTCCATTAATATAGCACATAATTTTTATTATAAATTTACTTCTAAAATTTCATCAAAGTTTGTGGTGAACCTTTTGGACAAATAATCTGCCCGTAGCTTATACTTATTCTCTGATGATTGCACAGCATACTTAACAAGATTCTTGCCTAAACTTCTGTTTACGGTATCAAGTGTTTTTGTTAATTTTTTTTTCTTTTCTGTTTCTGCCAATTCAAATAGATTCAACTGCACTTGAGTTTCGGGAACAAGACCGTGAACCTCAACACCACACTTCATATATTTATAGCCATCTTTGAAAATGATATTAAACCCTTTGATAGCCTGTTTTATCAAAACGGATGTATCATTTGAAGGGGAGGGAAGTTGAACGATGATGCTTCTTACATACTGAACATCGTCTTTACGGTGGGGATTGGTTTGCACAAATACAGCAATAGATTTAGCACAGGTTCTTTCTTTCCTCAGTTTGAAAGCGCAGGACGCGGTATAATCACATACTGCCTGCTGAATGATCGTTTTATCGGTAAGAAGTTTACCAAAGGACCTGGAGGTGCAGATATTTTTTTTCGTTTTTGAAACAAATTGCCATTCTATAGAGGGAATACCTTTCAATTCATTTTGCAAGCGTTGCCCCTGTACCGTCATGTTTTTTCGCATCCATTCTTCCGGTGCATTTTTTAAATCAAAGGCAGTAAGAAATCCATGCCGTTGTAGCAGTTCCGCATATTGACGGCCCACCCCCCAGATATCTTCTACTCTCGTATAGCTCAGCATTTGGTTTATTATTTTTTCATCAGAAGCATGGAACACACCAATTTCACGCAGCATCTTTTTTGCATAACGGTTCGCCATCTTTGCAAGGGTTTTTGTGGGTGCAATGCCCACACTTACTGGTATTCCGATATTTTTTTTAACAGTATTACGGATCATTACTCCAGTATCGTGAAGCCCCATTATATCCATATCAGTCATATCAAGGAATGCTTCATCAATGGAATAAATTTCTATTTGTGGCACAAACGAACTAAGTGTTTTCATTACCCGTGAGCTTAAATCCCCATACAAAGGATAGTTAGAGCTGCATTTTACTATCTTATTTTTTATGATAGAATCAATCATAAATTCCGGTGTACCCATTTTTACACCCAATTGCTTTGCTTCTTCACTCCTTGCAATTGCACATCCGTCGTTATTTGAAAGTACCACAACAGGTTGATGCTCCAGTGCAGGTTTAAACAGGCGTTCACATGAAACATAAAAGTTATTACAATCAACTAATGCAATCCACATCGGTAATAATTTTAGATACTCTTCCCCAAATTGAAAATTCCATTCCCTCAGTTATCGGGATGGGTTGATATTTTTTGTTTGCAGGCATTAACCTTATACCACTGCTATTTTTGAGGTAATGCTTTACCACCATTTCGCCGTTTAAAACTGCCATAACAATCTTATTATTCTTTAATGGCAGGCTTCTGTCAATTACCAGGATGGAGCCGGGAAAGATGCCTGAATCAGTCATTGAATCTCCGGTGTACCTTACATAGAAAGTTGCCGTTGGGTTGGGCGTTAAATAATTTTCTATGTTGATGCTGTCTTCAAAATAATCTGCTGCAGGTGATGGAAAGCCAGTAGGACTGGTGTTCAATGTAGCATAAATATCCACCGGACTATTTTCTAGTATTTTTAATATTTCTGCTTCGTTTGCCATACGTGGTGCTGTTATGTGAAAGCAAATTAAAGTTAATTTAGTAAGATTTGCTAAAATAGTTAGTAACAATTTTTACTATACTGGTATACTTGTGAACTTAAAACTGAAAAAATAATTAAACAATAAAACTGAAAGATAATTTTAGTGAAAGTATTAAAGAATACATTAATAAAAATTTCAGCGGTAGATGCCAATATATTTTTGGAAGAAAATGAACTTCCAAAAGCTACAAAGTAGTTGTAGCTCTTAGAAATTCTTAAACAGAGACAATTACTTTTTAACCAAAAGAATATGAAACTCAATAGCATTTATAATGGACTAATTGCTTCCGTCAACGATGCCCGCACTACCATTACTCCTGCTTTGTGCAAACTTGTGTATTAACCCAGGTAAAGAGGCAGCGATGGCTCCGGTGATCATCGGGGATAAACCAAATTTACTTGCAAGACTACTAACAAGACCACCCTCAATGGCAGATGCTACACCGCCTCCTGATCCAAGGTTCTGGGTCAATGATGACAACATTCCACCCAGCCCTCCTTGTGTAGTCGATTGAGATTGTAATCCATTATTGATATGGGTTGCAATTTCACGGTGAACGTCCTCTTGCTGTTCTTCTGGAATTACATTTGTTACTTCGGGGTTATTGCTCATGTGTTCTTTTACAAAATCTAAAATTTGATTAAACATGTCAGTGATTTTTTAATGTGAAAAAAATATATAGTATCAACACACATGCCAATTTGTACTCGAAAATATTTCAAAAGGCTTATGAGTTATGCAGTTATCTAAGAATTATTTAAATAATGAAGACATGTTTAAATTCATTACACTTGAGGAATCGTTTATCAACAGTTTAATAGGTTTATTGGTTATTGCTTTTGAGACAAATTGCAAAAACTTGCTGCATTTTTTTATAAGCTTGTAAAGGAATTAAAACCACCAGTTTTAACCTATAGACAAGACTTCATTTTTTATATTTTCTATGTGATTTGTGTGGCGATTTATTATTACAATATTTATAGGCCACAAGGGATTGGCACTTATTACCAATAATGCAGAAAGTAAATTTTATTCAATATTATTAATTGTAGGATTAAGTATTTTACCGAACATGAAGTTTTTGCTCATATTAAACCAAGAAGATATAAAAAATAAGTAACGAACCGCTAAAATTAATTTTTTAAAAATGGGCACATGGGGATAAAAAATAAACATTTGAAATTCTATCAAACTTTGTTTGGGCAAGAAGAATTAGTAGTAGGCATAAGGATTTTACCATAATTTTTTGTACTTTGGTTATGGGCGAATGATTATTAAATTACCTCCATTGCAATGCCTAAGCCTTTACCGGCAATGCTTTCAGCTATCAATCTTTCGGCAAAACACATTTGGTGATTCCTTAGCAAAATAATAATAGAAGCAAAGCAAACGCACAAATTAAAATGCTCTTTAGCTTCATCTTTTATTTGGATTTGAACAGGCCCCAGCAAAAGCGAATTTGATGTTCAACTAAAATAAAATTCAATGATAAATTGAAGCCTCATCCTGTAATCATATTTTCAACCTTTATTGATATGGAACTTGGGAATTTCCTTATCAAAAATAAGCCCATCAATATATTCGCAACCGGATGAATAATTACAATTAAAGAAAGTAATTTTGAATGCTCTTACATTACCATCTCAAAATAATTTTATATAAACCAGGAGAGTTCAATATGTACTTCAAACATAATTTAATTTTTCAATGATCATAAAAAACGCTAACCATTATTTTCTTCAGGGGGGAGGAGAAATGGGAGAACTGATACGAGCAAAAGATTGGAGCAAAACATCTTTAGGTGACCCTGCAGGTTGGCCGCAAAGCCTTCGCAAAATGGTAGCCGTTATGCTCGACAATCCATTTGGAATGTATATAGCGTGGGGTGATGATTATACCCAGTTATACAATGACGGGTATCGCCCCATACTGGGCGCTACTAAACATCCCCATGCATTGGGGATTAGCACAAAGGAAACCTTTGCGCAAATATGGAACATCATAGGGTCAATGTTTGACGGTGTAATGAAAGGAAAAGCGGTTGGCTTTTCTGATTTTATGCTGCGCTTAAACAGAAATGGATTTGTGGAAGAATGTTATTTCGATTTTTCCTATAGCCCAATAAGAAAGGATAATGGAGAAGTAGGTGGAATATTGGTTACGTAATTGAAACCACCGCCAAGAAGAAATCGGAAGATGCGTTGAACGCAAGCGAACAAAGTTTTCGTGCAATGGCTGACAATATTCCAAACCTGGCATGGATGGCTAATGCGGATGGATGGATATATTGGTATAACAAAAAATGGTATGACTATACAGGCACTTCACCCGAACAAATGGAAGGGTGGGGATGGCAGTCGGTACACGACCCAGTAGGTCTGCCACGGGTTGTTGAAAGATGGAAAGAGTCAATTGCAACAGGACACCCTTTCGAAATGGTGTTTCCGCTTAAAGGTGCAGATGGTAGGTTCAGGCAATTCCTCACCCGTGTTTTACCTGTAACGGATAATGAAGCAAAAATAATTCAATGGTTTGGAAGCAACACAGACATTACTCAGCAAAAGAAAATAGAGGAGGCATTAAAGGAGAGTGAGCAACGTTTCCGCGACACAGTTAAACAAGCTCCCGTAGGGATAACTATTTTGCGGGGAAAAGATTTTATTGTGGAAATGGCCAACGATGCTTATATGCTGTTGATTGACAGGAAAGTGACAGAATTTGTAGGCAAGCCTTTATTTGAATCTTTACCTGAGGTGGAAAAATCTGTTCATGCATTGTTAGATAGTGTATTAAATACGGGTGTGCCCTTCCACGGCAATGAGCTCCCCATACCGGTTAACCGTTACGGAAAGCAGCAAATATATTATTTCGATTTCTTATACTATCCCCTGAAAGATGAAGATGGAAAAATTTCAGGAATTATAGTAACTGTTACTGAAGTGAGCGAAAAAGTAACTACAAGAAAAAAAATTGAACAAAGCGAAGAACGTTATCAAAATCTTATTTATTCATCTCCTTCTGCAATTGGTATTTTATATGGAGAAGATTTAATTATTACTATAGCCAACGATGCCATTGTAGAAATCGTGGGAAAAGGCAAAGAGATAATGGGTAAGCCATATTTTGAAGCGTTGCCCGAACTGGTGGAACAAGGGTATAAGGAAATTTTTGCCAAAGTGTATAAAACGGGCGTACCATTTAATGGCGTTGAAACGCCTTTGAACATTTTGCAAAATGGGAAAATGGAACTCAAGTATTATAATTTCCTTTTGTATCCGCAAAAAAATATAAATGGAGATATTGATGGCATTGGCATTATAGCCACCGAAGTAACTTCGCAGGCAGTATTAAATAAACAAATACAGGAAAGTGAAAAGCGGTTTCGCTTGTTAGCCGATTCAATGCCGCAACATATCTGGACATCAGACCCGGAAGGTAATTTGAATTATTATAACCAGTCTGTTATGGATTATTCAGGTTTAACACTTGAGCAAATTAATAAAGACGGATGGATACAAATTGTTCATCCTGATGACAAGGAAGCAAATATTAAAGAATGGATAAATGCGGTAACCACAGGTAAAGATTTTTTATTTGAACATCGCTTTCGTAAGCATGATAGCGAGTACCGCTGGCAGCTAAGCCGTGCTAGACCCCAAAAAGATGAGAGTGGAAAAATTAAGATGTGGGTAGGTACAAGTACCGATATTCAGGAGCAGAAAACTTTT
>JANYFT010000329.1 GCA_025359625.1 Ferruginibacter sp. | reverse complement strand
AGATAATATTACCCAAAAAACAGTTTGTACCAGGGCTGTTTTTAAAGTAATTACCTGATTTTTCTTACTCAATAAACCCAGGTCAAAAATTAAAGCCACCACAATTACCAAACAAAAAACAAGGTATGTCAATTCTGTTTTTACCATTTTTATTATTTAGTATATTTTCTTTTACGCCACCATTGATAGCATAATCCAAACAGGCATACCAGCAATATTGGAGCCACTATATTTATCATTTGCCAAAACGATCGCTGGGTGGTTGTTTTTTGTACATCTAATAAACGGAGTGTATAATCTTTTGCCCTTGCATCTAAAATATTTTTCTTATCGGCCAGGTATTCGGTACAATTTAAAAAGAAATCTTTGTTGGCATATTGTATTTTGGTGTATTTATTCATGCCCATTGGTAAAGGCCCAATTGATTCTGATACCTGGTTAAGTACTATATCTGCATCTGCTACTACAATCACTTTACCTGGTGTAGTACTCTCTTTTAAAAAACCAAGATTGTAACTCTTTAAGCTATCCAATTGGGCCTGGCTGGCGTGATTAGCATACATACTTGAAAATTTGCCTTCCAGCAAAACGGCAACAGGAATATTTTTGCGATTGAATTTAGTTACATCTTCAATAGTTTGTAAACTGTTCAATTCTATTCTTGCTGGAGTTGGCAATGTGTAAGCACTGCCTGATGAGGATAACAGAATTGTTTTTGTAATCCCCGGTGCCTCAACTGTATCTATTGAGTTGGCAAACTGGCCTAACACATCTGCCTGGTTTTTTACAATAACATTATCCGATCCTGGCTGCAGCAATGGAGCATAGGGCCATGGGAGCAATTGCTTTTGGCTCTGTCCGCCTACCGAACCTACTTCTACCGGAATCTTATCACAATGTTTATCAGCAAGCAGGTCTGTAGTAATCCTTACTCCATACCTGAACAGCAAGTCATTTATATTAAGGTCTCTTGAATAAGTAATCAGTTCACCATTTTGAAGACTATCTCTTTCTGCATACAGTACATCCATAAAAAATAATAAGCTGCCTCCGTTCATTACATACTGGTCCAGTTTAAATTTATCATCATCAGTAAATTTTTCAGTAGGTTTTACAATTACAACAGCAGCATATTCCGGGTTGATAAAAGGTTGTGACCTGACATTCACAGTATCTACAATAAAGTTTTTACCCAGAGTTTCAAAAACATCATGCGCAGGTAAAAATCCATACGGCGGCTCCCCGTTACCGTAAGCATAGGCAACAACAGGAACATCCTTTTGCGTTAATTTCTGGATGGCATTGGCAAACTTATATTCCAGTAATGCTTCGGCACTATTTAAAGATTGTTTATCTAAAATATCATCCGAATTAAATACATTTTTCTGCACCTGGCCCTGCAACATATCAACCGCAATAGATTTACCTGCGTATTGAATTATTGCACCTGGAAATATTTGCCGTTGTGTTTTCCCCTCGCCTTCTTTTACCTGAACTTGCTGATTGGTAGGCCGCAATCCCATACTGATTAAAGAATCAAATACATTGGCTTTTGCTGAATCATCCAATCCTTCTCCTGGTAATTCGAATTTGTACTGGATTTTATTACCCCCATAATCCTTGAAATTTGCCAGCAATTCACTGGCACTGTTGGAAAGCTTTTTAAACTCAGATGTTACATCACCGGTCAACAAGACAGTGATATCAACAGTGCTATCTAATTTTTTTAAAATAGATTCTGTAGAACCGGAAAGGGTAAACCTTTTTTCATTGGTTAAATCGAGCCGTGTATGGAATTGGGATCCCAACCAATTAATTGCTACCAGCAACACTATTGTTACTGGCAACCAAATTTTACCCCTGAATATTTTATTGATAGATAATTTCATGTAAGGATGACTTAACGTTTATGCAGGTTTTGTACAGTGATTAAAAGGAATAAAAAGATCAGGCTTAAAAAATAGAGAACATCCCTGCTATCTAGCAATCCACGGCTGATACTACGATAATGAAAATCAATACCTGTCATTTCGATATAATAATCTGCGTGGCCCTGAAACACAGGCAACTTACTTACCGCATTAAATCCAAAATAAAGCAGCAAGCATACAAATGCACTTATTAAAAAAGCCACTACTGCATTATTGGTAAAACTGCTGCAACACAAACTGATAGCCGCAAATACTGCAGCCAATAAAAACAAACCAATATAGCTACCGGCAATACCTCCACTATCAATACTGCCAACTGCACTCAGGCTTTTAATGGTAATGATATAAATGAACGTAGGCACAATTACAAAAAGCAAAACAAATAAAATTGAAAAATATTTACCGAAAACTATCTGCCATTTTGAAAGCGGCTTTGTTTGTAATATTTCAAATGTGCCGGTCTTGAATTCTTCAGCCAGGGACCGCATTGCAATGGCTGGTACTAAAAAAATTAATACCCATGGCGACAGCTCAAAAAACTTATCTAATGATGCATATCCAAAATCAAAGAGATTACTGTCTTTTAATACAAACAAAAAAACACCATTTACCAACAAAAATAAAATGATCGCAATATAACCGGTAAGGCTGCTAAAAAACTGGTGTAATTCTTTTTTACAAATACTCCACATAGGCATAAAATTGTTGCAATTTACTACTTAGCTAATTACAAATATTACTTTAATTGACTGTAAATTATTTTGAATTGGTAAAATGCATTCTTATTATTTCAATAGGGATCTTGTATCCAATAAAGCAGGGCGAAATTTGTAGGGCAAATAAATAGGTGGTAAATATTATGGATAAAAAATAAATTGTAAAAAAATAAATTGCCCATGCAGCATTTTAAGTCCACTCTTTGTCAATGTAAAAGATAAGTTAATTAACTGCTTTTGATTTTAATCTTTTTACCACTACACTGAAACTCTGAGAAAATTTGTTTAGTATTTGCTAAGCATTTATTTAAAAGATCATTTAGAATAAGTCGTTTACCAAAACCGACTGCACAGTCCCGCTTTACGGCGGGATTTTTTTTGTGGATTTATATCTTGAGTGCATCTAAATAAAAACTTCAATATGAAAAAAATTATCATGATGATGACTGTCAGTATAATTGTCGGACAGTTGATGGCTCAAACTAATAAAAAATTAGCACCACCTCCGCCGCCACCGGCTCCACCAAAGGTCGAGGTGCGAAAAATGCCACCTCCGCCACCCGCTCCACCAAAGGAAATAAATAAATTAGCACCTCCTCCTCCTCCGCCCAAACCCCCAAAAGTACATAAGGAAAAGGTGAAGTTTATCCCACCGAAAATTGTAAAAGACGAAGATATATGACTTCGAAGGAATCTTACTAAACACAAAGCCCGTTTCAAAAATGAAACGGGCTTTTAACTATATGTAGAATTAATTAAACTGCAAAACTTTCGCCACAACCACAGCTTCTGCTTGCATTGGGGTTATTAAAATAAAAACCTTTGCCATTTAAACCATCACTAAATTCCAATTCAGTATTTACCAGGTATAAAAAACTTTTAAGATCTGTCACAATTTTTATTCCCTTGTCTTCAAATACCTGATCCATTGGTTTTTGCTCATTGTCAAAATCCATTTTATAACTTAGACCACTGCATCCGCCACCCACCACGCCCACTCTTAAAAAGTAAGATGGGTCCGTTCCTAAACCTGCATCTTTCATTAGGTTGATGACTTTATCTTTAGCCTTATCGCTAATATATATTGCATTATCTGTTGCTACCATAAAATAATAGGCGAATGTACTGATTAGCTAATTTGCTAATAATGAAGTGAAACTCCAATTAACGCTTTAGCATATTGGTTAATTATTAAATTATGTGTATTAATGAACTACACTCTCTTCAAACTTAATTGCTTCTTTGCCGTTTTTAACACGATAATCGTTGATGGCTGCTTTAATTGCATCTTCAGCCAAAACAGAACAATGTATTTTTACAGGAGGAAGGTTTAATTCTTCCACAAAATCCATGTTGTCAACGGTTAAAGCTTCATCAATGCTTTTTCCTTTTAACCATTCTGTAGCTAAAGAAGAAGATGCAATTGCAGATCCACAACCAAAAGTTTTAAATTTTGCATCCGTTATCATACCGGTAGCATCATCTACTTCAATCTGCAAACGCATTACGTCGCCACATTCCGGAGCCCCCACCAATCCTGTTCCAACATTCTTGCTGCTTTTATCTAACGTGCCAACATTCTTAGGATTTTGGTAATGGTCGATTACTTTTTCTGAATATGCCATGATTTTAAATTTGAAAATGTGAAAATTATAAAATGCGAAAATTATTGAACAATTCAATCCGAAAGCTAATTTTCAAATTTTCGAATTGAGTAAAAGGTTAATTAATGTGCAGCCCATTCAATTGAATCCAAATCAATCCCTTCTTTATACATCTCCCAAAGCGGACTCATATCCCTTAACTTTAAAACGGTTTCACTTATTGCTTTAACTGTATAATCAATTTGCTCTTCAGTAGTAAAACGCCCTAACCCAAAACGTAGCGAACTGTGGGCCAGATCATCACCCAAGCCCAATGCTTTTAACACATAAGAAGGTTCTAATGAAGCTGAAGTGCAAGCTGAGCCTGAACTTAACGCAATATTTTTATTAAAGCCCATCAATAAACCTTCTCCTTCAACATGTTTAAAAGAGATATTGGTTACATGCGGTAACCGATGCTCTGTACTTCCATTAATGTATGACTCTTCCAGTTTCATCAGTTCGGTTTCCAGCTTATCCCTTAATATACTGATTCTTTTTGTATCTGACTCCATTTCTAATCGGCACAATTCACAAGCTTTGCCAAAGCCTACAATACCAGGTACATTCAAAGTACCGCTGCGCATTCCTCTTTCGTGTCCTCCACCATCCATTTGTGCGGTAACTTTTACCCTTGGATTTTTACGGCGTACATATAATGCGCCAATACCTTTAGGGCCATACATTTTATGCGCTGTAAAAGCCATCAGGTCAATACCATCTTTATTTACATCTACCAAAATCTTACCAACAGCCTGCACTGCATCAGAAAAAAACAACACCCCATGCTTTTTAGCGATATCACTAATTTCCTTAATTGGCTGAACAGTTCCTATTTCGTTATTGGCATACATGATAGCAACTAAAATTGTAGTAGGCTTCATGGCCGCTTCAAGTTCATGCGAGTCAATTAATCCTTCCCTGTTTACTTCCAGGTAAGTTACTTCGCCACCCATTTTCTCAATGTGTTTGCAGG
>JANYFT010000328.1 GCA_025359625.1 Ferruginibacter sp. | reverse complement strand
TGAGTGCGTATTGATTGGGTGTTTGAACAAATCCGTTGGCAATATTGGCAAGGGAATATAAAACGATAGAACCAAACAATACGCTTAACCTTCCTTTTTTATCACCCATCATTCCCCACAAAATACCGCCAATTAAAAGACCGATCATTTGTATGCTAATGATAAATTCGCCCTGTGTTTTTACCTGTGCTGCAGAAAGCCCCATCTCCGTTAAGCTATCTATCCTCACTATATTAAACAATAGTAAATCGTAGATATCTACAAAATATCCAAGGGCAGCAACAAGAACGGCAATTGTAAAAATAGAAGAAGATTGTTTTGGCATTGTGGTTTTTTATGGCATATCCTTAGTAGCATTTTTCTTCTTATCTAAAAAAAGCTTGATAAAGATAGGAGCAGTAGTAATCAAAACAATCCCGATAACAATTACCTCCAGATGTTTTGTTAAATCAAAATCAAAAGCAGTTAAAAATAATTTTTGCAGATAATGCCCAGCAAACAACATAGAAAATACCCAGGCTATGCAACCGGTAATATTATAAAATGTAAATTTTTTTGTTTCCATACCAACTATACCGGCAACAATAGGAGCAAATGTTCTTACAATAGGTATAAACCTTGCCATTACTATAGCCCCACCTCCATGCTTATCATAAAATTCTTTAGCCTGCAACAAATATTTTTTCTTAAACAAAAAAGTATCTTTTCTTTCAAATAAAAAAGGGCCGCTTTTTTTACCAAACCAATAACCGGCAAAATTGCCAATATTACCTGCCAGCGAAATCACAATCCCTAATACAATGAGGTTTAATAAGGAGCTGCCAAAATGAATACCCAATCCACTTGTAACAAGTTTATCGCTAAAGATGCCCGTTACAAAAAGCAGGGAATCGCCGGGTAAAAAGAACCCTGCAAATAAACCGGTTTCGGCAAAAACGGCAAACACAATAAACCACAATCCTCCGTTCTCTATGTACCATTGGGGTTGTAGCAATTGTGTCCAGTGAAAGTCTAATAAAATAAAATCAAGCATAAAATAAGTTGTCAATAAATGTAAAAATAGTTGTAATTATTTATCCTCCAATTCGCCTTCCCATTTACTTACCACAGCAGTGGCAATACTGTTGCCTACAACATTGGTGGCGCTGCGGCCCATATCCAGTATTGGGTCTATCCCCAACAGTAATGCAATGCCCGCCTCTGGAATATTAAAAGTAGCAAGTGTTCCTGCAATCACTACCAGCGATGCCCTTGGCACACCCGCAATACCTTTGCTGGTAAGCATCAGCACCAGCAACATGGTTAACTGTGTACCCAACGGCATATGTATACCATAACTCTGTGCAATAAATAAAGAAGCAAAAGTCATATACATCATACTGCCATCAAGATTAAAAGAATAACCCAATGGCAATACAAAACTTACAATTTTATCTTTACACCCAAAGCGCTCCAGCTCCAGCATTGTTTTTGGAAAAGCAGCTTCGCTGCTGGAAGTGCTAAATGCCAGCAGGATTGGCTCTTTCATTCTTTTGATTAAGTTGAACACCCTCTTTTTTATAAACAGCGACCCAATTAAAATTAGACAGATCCACAGCACCAACAGCCCAAAATAAAACTCGCCAATAAAAATAGAATAGGTTTTTAAAATAGCAATACCCTGTTTTGCAATGATGGCGCTCATAGCGCCAAATACGGCGATAGGTGCAAAGCCCATAACATAACCGGTAACTTTTAAAATTATATGTGCAATGGCACCCAGCGCTTTTACAACCGGTTTGGCTGCATCGCCCAATGCTGCAGCCGCAACACCAAAAAAAAGTGCAAATACCACAATCTGTAAGATCTCATTTTTGGCCATGGCATCAATTACGCTGGCAGGAAAAACATGGTAAAAAAAATCCTTGATGGTAAGTGCTGCTTTGTCTATGCCGGTACTTACGTGGCTGTCAGGCAGCGGCAGGTGCATTGTTTTGCCTGGTTCAAACAAGTTTACTAACAGCATGCCCAGCAGCAGACTTAATAAAGAGGCGCTAACGAACCATAGCAATGTTTTGCCACCAATGCGGCCCACCGCTTTTATATCGCCTAGTTTGGCAACACCCACAACAAGCGTGGTAAATACCAGCGGTGCTACAATCATTTTTATAAGCCGTAAAAAAATGTCTGCTAAAATAGTATACCAGTCAAGTTTTGAATCTCTTGATTTTATGCTGTTGCTTTTTTGCAGGGCAACCAATTCTTTTTGTTGCTGCAAATTTTTGTAAATAGTAGAACTTGTATCTGTAAAACCTGATAAAGTTGTTTGTAATTTTTTAAGTGAATCGGATAGAATTTTTATGTTGGCTAAAGCCGTCGTTTCATCAGAAGTATTCAGCAGGCTGGCTTCTGCTTCTTTTTTTTGTGCCACAAGCATTTTTTGTTTTGCCTGTATGATATTAAAACCTGCAGTATCCTTCACGGTTTCAAATTGCAACATCGCCTTATCAATGTGTGATAGCTGTATGTCTGCATTTGCAATTTTGGTATTTTCTGCACCGACATAATTTTTGTTTAATAAAAACCCGGCAGCAATACCAGCAACCAATGCAATACCAATGTACAAGGTGAGTTTACTGCGCTTTGCCGGTTTCATTTCCATAAATAAAAAATAGTGTTGCAATATAATATTTAATACTTGTTATCAACTGCTGGCATTTAAAATGTTTATATCGTTACGTAATTAAGAATTAAGTGTTATTTTTCCAAAACATTATTTACTAAACTACCA
>JANYFT010000272.1 GCA_025359625.1 Ferruginibacter sp. | reverse complement strand
TTCGTTTTGGTAAGAAGGGGCCCGGTAAAAATAGCTCAAAGAAAGGGCGGGGGTTGTGTGATTTTTTCTTCCTTATCAGCATAAAAAAAGTGTCCCCGTTTAAAAGGACACCCCTAATTATATTTTGTAGATGATTATTTTGTGATCGGATTTTTACCGCTTACATTTTTTTCGGTTTACTTCTTAAAACTTGTACCGTTGCTTGCTTTCTGATGTAAAATTGCAGCAAACTGTTGCGGTATTTTTTATTATTCGATTAACAGTCACATTATTTCGATGAATGATTAAGAATGTTCGTTTTGGTAACTGCACTTAAAAATGTAAATTTATTTATCAGATAACCAGTTATGTATTCCTAATAAAAATATAAACCAATTGTATGACCGATATTTTAAAAACTGCTTTTGTGCCACAGTTAACCATCAGCCATGGAACAATGGATCTTGAATTTTATAAAAATGCTTTTGGTGCCATTGAAACAAAGCATATTGTGAATGATGATGGCAGCATACATGTTTCAGAGATGTTCATCAACGGCGCAATGTTTCATTTCCATGAAGAATCTGCTGATGGCACTACTTTTAGCCCGGCAAAATATAATGGGGTTACTACTACCATCGGGTTAATGGTAGCAGACGCAGATGCTGTAATAGCCCAAGCGCTGAACGAAGGTGCAAGACTGATTTCGGCTGCGCAAAGTTATGATTACGGCTACAGGCAAGGTTTAATAATAGACCCACTGGGCCACCACTGGCTAATTGAAATGGTCATCTAAAACTCCGTAAGCAATCCTTTTTGTCCGGTTGATGTGTTCTCTGCTAACAGATGTAAATTACTAATAAGGTATCGAGGAAGTTGATTTGCTTGCCAATTTTTGGGTAATCCGAAAAAGTATTTCGTGGCCGGTAAAATTACCGGCCACGAAAGTAAAAAGCGATTTTAGTATTTCACCACCTTTATTGTTTCTGTTTTTGTGTTGCTGCAAATACTTAACAGGTAAGTACCGGAGGGTAATGTTTGTGCCTGGTATATGGTAATTTTATTTGTTCCTTTTATCACTTGGTTGCTGGTATGCACCAGCACTGTTCCATTTATACTGCTGATGTTTATTTTCACAGTTTCATTAACGTCACTGCTGAATTCTGTTGTAAGATTGTTTACAAACGGTGAAGGCCATGCTTTAACAGGTATAACGGTTATAACCCCGGGCTTTAAGGTTACCGTTGATGAATATTTACTGCTGCCATTTACTGCTACTATTTTAAGGCGGTAGTACACAGTTTTAAAATTAAAGAAAAACAAATCATCAGTGTTTGTATAATCGTTTATCACATTGGCCCCGCTATTTTTTGCAGTCTCGGTAGCAACGGCTTCAAAGTTTTTGCCATCAGTACTTCTTTGTACTTCAAAATAGCCACTGTTTATTTCCTGCGTTGTTTGCCAGTTAAGCTGCACGGTTGTTTTGCTGATAGTACCGGTAAAGTTTAATAAACTTATTGGTAATATAACCGAAGGGTGTGCTATAACCGGTATAGTATAGTTGGCTATATTTGATAACAAATTATTGTTGTCGGTGGCTTTGTAGGTAAAGATTGCGCTACCTGTAAAATTGGAATCAGGCACAAACGTCATGCTGATGATTTGCGCAGGTGTAAGCACCTGGCCGGCAACCGCAGGAGTAAGCACTCCGCCTACATACACAGACAATACACCCTGCGATGCAGAAGGGATTGTTTGTATTGTGTAAGTACCGATAGTGGTATTTATTGCGGTGGCAACAAATGGAGAAATAGTAAGTGCTTGTGTGATGGGTGCAAGCGTAACATCGGAAGCTGTTGGTGGATACAGGATTGAAGCTGGTACGCCGAATATACCTGTAATAGCCAGCAGGTCCAATCCGCCCAAAGAGGTGTTGGAGCTTGTATTGTGAGGAAAAAAAGTAGTGTCATTATAATTTGCCAGATCGGCAGAGGTGGCACTTGCAGGTATATCCAACGGAAACAGTGAATATCCGTACACCTTCACATTGTTATTAATGCCAAGATCATTAAAAGACATAAACACACCGCCTATATTTTGCGTCCCTGATGCACTTACCCTTAAATTAGTTTCTGTAGCCGGGTCCCTTCTCACAATAAAATAACTGGTAGCAGAGGCGGGGATATTGCCATAGTGGGTTCCCGCAACCCTTACTAAATTACTGTAAGCCGTGGGGTTACCACTTGCATCAATTGCAGTGATAGCTGCAATTACAAACGGATCGTGTGCATTGTCTGCTCCTCTTTCAAAAACTGCAAATCCTGATTTGTTTTTTTGGGCAGATGCTACGCCATAAGGGAAAATTACATCAAGGCGTTCAATGTTGTTATTGTTGCCATTGCCGTCACCCTGGTTTCCAAAAATATTATCTGTACCTGCGTTGAAAGTATTATCATCAAAAATATTTTCCATATTCTCCTTGTAAGGATTAATGATGGCAATTTTTGTGGTGTCGGCATTGGGAAGATTCTCCAGCCATAATAAAGAGCGGTTGCCAGATACTACCGGGTTATCAGCACGCCTTATCTTAACATAAGAGTTGGCCGTATACGAATAACTGAATACATCCGTACCGATGGTAAAATTATTCAGGTCTTTAAGATTATAACTGGTTTGTGTAGCTGCGCCAAAAGTGTAGTTATATGTTTTACCAATTAAAGTACTTCCGCCTGCTCCTGAAGCGGTATAGCTTGCAGTTCCTGCGGCAGTAATAGTGGTTACGTTAACAGTTACAATGGGTGTTTGTGCAAAAATAGTAACTGAATAAAATAGTACGGCTACCAGCAGTACAGATTTGTAAAGAATTGTTTTCATTTTTGGGGTACAAGAGTGTTTTTTTTCTTGCCCTTAATAAAAAACATCAACTGTGCCAAAGTATGAAATCCTGTGCCAGTAAGGATTTGATGAATGCCGTGTTGCCGGTAGTTCTATATTTCGGAAAGTTATTCCATGAAGAAGATAGAATAGCAGGTTTATATTTGTTATAATCTATAACGCTGGCCATGCATTGCGTGCATAGCAGCGTATTGCCCTAGTATCGTTGCAAAAGCTGGTATGGAAGAAATTCAAACTACCGAAGGCAAGGATAAGGCAATACCAAGGATGTGAAGTAATTTATCTGTTGAACAATATCTTTAAATAGAAGAGCGGGTTGGTAAATTTTTTCCTCATGTCCACATTTTCAAACATACAACTAATGGTTTCCCTCAGTTCTTTACTGCGACTGGCTTTGCCAATTACAAAATTAAACAGCCGTTGGTTACCGGAAAGTTTTTGCAGGTAATGGCTAAGCCTGAGTTCTGCCCATAATTTTTTATACAGGTCTTTATCATATTGCTGAAAAAAATCAG
>JANYFT010000217.1 GCA_025359625.1 Ferruginibacter sp. | reverse complement strand
CAGATCAAATCCTTTTTTTCCTGCCATACCCGCTGATAATATTCACGCCATGCCAGTTCCTGTAAAAATTTATTAATTTGATACGGCTTGTATCCTTTGTTCAACAATACTTCCAGCACCTGCTTAGTACTAATAACACCTTTTGAAATATACGGCGATAAATAAGTAACGGCACCATTGATAAAATTTCTTGTTTTGGAATATGGCACAGGATTAATATGCTGTACTTTTTCAAGTATCAGATCGTAGTCAGTAGCAAATTCAGGCTGAGGCATTTCGTGTAAATCTCCAAATAAAGTTTGCATCTTTATCGCTTGCTTATTTTATTATGTGTAATTATTTTTTGCAGTTTACATTTAAAACGGATTACCTTATCGCTTCTCAATGCCGCATGCTTGGTAGCCCTGCCGTTGGTTCTTTTTCGCCACATTTTAAAACTAGTGGCTTTCATTTCTTTGCGCATTAATGCGATTACTTCTTTTTCTTTCAAACCAAACTGCATTTCGATGGCTTCAAAGGTTGTGCGGTCTTCCCAGGCCATTTCTATGATGCGGTCAATATCTTTTACCGGCAATGTTTTTTTATACTTATTTTCTTCCATTTTTACAGCTTATAAACATAATCGCTTTCTTTTCCATTCAACCTCAATAGACGACCCTTCGGCAATAAAAACTGATTCGGGCTTAACATTACTTAAGTATTCAAACGATGCTCCATGCATCTTACTAAAATTGCAATTAATTTTGGCATTTATAACTTTGTTTATTTTCCATCTTGGATGTTTTATTTTATATTCTTCTGTTGAATTTCCGTCTATTTTTGTATAGCCATAATAGTGTTCAAAAATAAATGCCTCAAAGCTGCCATTAGTCATTGTATCGCTTTTAGTTAAAGCTTGCACGTCAATATTATTCCACTCATTATTTATTTTCCATTCGTATTTGATATCTTTTATTTCATTTTTTACTTTCCAGGAGTGTCTGGTGGGAATAGCGGTATAATGCTCTTTATATAACCTATTAGCCATCCATGCAACCGCTTTATAGGGTATGGTTTCATTAACAAATACAACACCCCGTTTTATTGTATTGCCTTCTTTTCGAAGTACATAAAATCGAAGATTAATTTCTTCAAAAGTACCCAGCCATGGTATGGGAATGTTGAAAAGTTTTGTTTCTTTAAACATAAAGCCAACCAGGCTTACATAGGCTTTATTATTATATAAATCTAAAGCTACGCCTGTTGGTAAATAGGGGCTTAATATTTCTTTCGCAACGGGATAATTAGCCATGATAATATTCTCCCATTTTGCTTTTAAAAAAATTGCCATACTTATTTTTTATTCTTTTAAAAATGCGGTCTATTTCATTTACCTACAATATCTGTTCGTTCATGGTTTTGCATAATTCAATCTTTGTAAACGCTGTGTTGTGTGATAGCTGTCAAGACCTGTACATGAAATAGTGCCTGCTTTTTCAATATCTAAATATCCATCCTCACACAAACAATCTTCGGGGAAATAGAGTTGATTAATTTCTCCAATAACCATGATGGTATTGTTGATGGTAAGATCAATGCGTTCTTTAAAATTAATCGCCAATTGTATCACGCTTTCTTTTACAAAGGGTGCTTTAAAATCATTTTTATATTCTTTAGCCAAACCAACTGCATCAAACTCAGAAATATTTTTTGGATACCTGGCCGATGTTTGATGCGCCTGGCGGTAAATATTTTTATTGATATGATTGATCGTATAAACGCCTGTTTCTAAAATATTACTCAGCGTGTGCCGTTCAACCGAATCAGGCCGCATGATAAAACATATTAATGGCGGGTTGGCACCAATATGAACAATAGAACTAAAGATAGCCAGGTTGGTATTACCTAAATTGTCAGCAGTACCGATGAGGCAAACACTTTTAAAACCACCCACACTGTTAATTAAATGTGCCCGTTTGCTTTGTTCCATTGTCATTAATACGGGATAATTTAAATGAGTTTGCATTTGTTATTTCAATTGTGTGTGGAGTAATTATTTATTTTTTCTGCATTTATCGCTGCAGTATTTTACACCGTTCCAAACTGCTGACCACTTTTTACGCCAGCTAAAAGGTTTGTTACAAACAAGACAGATTTTAGAGGGTAAATTTTTTTTTTACTGTTTTCATTTTTTCACTTTTTTACATCGCTGTCTAACTTTTGTAAAAATTGTTCAGCATTGTAAGGCCGCATGTTTTTCAAATAATTGGTGCGGAAAAATAATAGTAACTGCATTTGACATTTCATGTTAAACAACAAGTTCGACTATATGTTTAAAAAAATTGGGCATTTTGAAGCTATATTTATTTCAATAATTCTCCCACAAACTTCGCCATTTGTCTCCGTGGAGGGAATGAACTGTCCGTTCTAAACACCTGCCGCCGAACATAGCCACTAGTTATTCCGTTGCTTTATTGCCTTGGTCGGCAAAAGGCGGTAGTGGTTCCATAATTAATTTTTTAAACTTTAAAATGAAAATTTATGGAACAGTTAGTGAATTTATCATTAAACATGGTATCGAAAATAGAATTAGTTTATAAATCAAAAGTGAAACTTTGTGAAAGACATTTGGTAAAATCTTCTATCAAGTCAGCCTATTTTTATTTGCTAATTTCATTTCAAAGTAAGTGCTAATTACAAATTGAGGATAGAATATAAAGGTTTATAAGTACCTGATTGCAAAAAATAATCCTAACCTCTGAACAATTGACCGTCTTTATTTATCTTACATTCTATGCATTTTGAATTTGGTTTTTACAGTTCGCTGCTGCTAATATTTTTTGTGCATGGCCTTGTGTACACATTGTTGTTATTAAGACGAGGGATCCAAAGCAATTCCTCTTCAGATAGATGGCTATTGCTCTTTTTGTTGCTATGCATTCTTTATATTGCGCCATGTATGCTGGGATTTGGCGGCTGGTACGATATCCAGCCATACCGGGACATATTATTTTACTTTCCTTTTCAACATTTATTTTTCATTGGCCCTGTTATTTTATTTTACGTACAGAGTCTGCAGAATCCTACTTTTTATTTTGTGAAAAAAGATTGGCTGCACCGAACGGGTAAAAGCTTCCTGGCATCCGCCCTTGGCCAGCAGGCCTGCCTGTTGGGACATAATGTTTGTACACAAATACAGCAAAACTCATGTCGCATTTAAAAATGGCCAAAGCCGACGGGGCTCATTTAAAAGAACTGTCGAAAATAGAAAAACAGGATGTATTAATATTAGACGACTTTGGTATACAAGCCTCCATGCCGGCAGCAGATCCTTACTACTGGATATAATCGAAGACCGGCATGGGAAACGCTCCACCATCATCACCGCACAGTTGCCGGTTAAAAAATGGAATGAAGTAATTTGCGAAAAAACGCTTGCCGATGCGATAATGGATCGAATCGTTCATCAGGCTATACGAATAGAATTATACGGTGAATCTTTAAGAAAAAAACAAAGAATAAGAACAGAAA
>JANYFT010000198.1 GCA_025359625.1 Ferruginibacter sp. | reverse complement strand
TTAATGATGCAAGGCAAGCCGCAGTTCAACATGGATTTCCACATTTTATTTTAGACATCCGGGAAGAGTTTGGCGATTTTGTGATTGATAATTTTGTAGAAGAGTATATGGCAGGCCGCACACCTAACCCCTGTGTGATGTGTAATACTCACATTAAATGGCGGGCTTTGTTAAAAAGAGCCGATGCTTTAGGTTGCGATTTTATTGCCACCGGCCATTACGCACAAATTCATCAACACACCAATGGCCGGTATTTTATACGCAAAGGCATTGATGAAACTAAGGACCAGAGTTACGTACTGTGGGGGCTGCAACAGGATTTGCTTAGCAGAACCCTTTTGCCATTAGGCACTTACCATAAAACTGCTATCCGTCAAATGGCACATGATTTTGGTTATCCTGAACTGGCTAAAAAAGCAGAGAGTTACGAAATTTGTTTTGTACCGGATAATGATTACCGTGGCTTTTTAAAACGCAATGTAGCTGGGTTAGAAGAAAAAGTGAATGGTGGTAATTTTGTGAATAAATCAGGTGAAATATTGGGGCAACATAAAGGCTATCCCTTCTATACCATTGGGCAAAGAAAAGGGCTGGATATAGCCCTTGGAAGACCTGCATTTGTAACTGCAATTGATCCAGGCACCAATACCATTGTTTTAGGGGAAGAAGATGACCTGAAGGGAACTGAAATGAATGTGGCAAAAATAAACTGGATAAAATATGATGGCCTTTCCGAAGGAATGGAAGTACTTACCAAAATACGTTATAAAGATAAAGGTGCAATTAGTAACCTGCACACATACCAAAATGGTGTAAACGTTCGTTTCTACGAAAACGTAAAAGGTATTGCTCCCGGACAAAGTGCCGTTTTTTATGAAGGAGATGATGTTATTGGAGGCGGTATTATTCAAAGGAGTGAGCAGCTTTTTACATAAAATAAGGACCTGATTCAACAACTTTCTGTTTTATGAAAAAAAATATTTTATTAGCAGGTATAATATTGGCAGTTATTTTTAGTGCCTGTAAAAAAACAGGCGAAGTTTATAAAACAGATACTATTAGTGATTTTGCTCCTTTAGAAGTAGGGAAATACATTACCTACCAATTAGATTCCCTTATTTATGCAGATAATATTAATCCCGTAGATAGAGTAAAAAGCTACCAGGTAAAACATTTGGTAGAAGATACAACTACCGATAATCTTGGCAGAAAGGCATATACTATAAGAAGATATATCCGAAAAACAGCCGATGATGCATGGGTTACAGACAATGCGTTTGTAGCAATCAATACAGGAAGGTCACTTGAATTTATAGAAAATAACTTTCGTTTTATAAAATTGAAAGAGCCTATAAAAAATGACTATACCTGGAAAGGCAATTCTTATATTGATACCGATCCGGTAAATACTCAACTAAACTATCTTGAAGACTGGGATTATACATACGACAGTTTAAATACGCCACTCCATTTAGGAACTATAACAGTGGATAGTACATTAAAAGTAGCTGAAAGGGATGAAATTCAAGGCAATCCAGATGATCCAGCTGCTATCATTAGTATAGTAAATTTTAGTGTTTCTAATTATGGCAGGGGCATAGGCCTGGTTTACCATCGGTTTGTTCACCGGGAATATCAAAATCCTACTGGTACTGCTGGCTATATAATAGGTTATGGTATCACACTTACTATGATTGATCATAATTAATAAGGTCTGCACTTTGAATGTTTCTTTTTAAATTTGGTATCTGCTAAAAGCTATAACCACGGTACAATATGAAGAGACTCCAACTCATTTTTTCGATATTTTTACTTACCAATTGTACCAACAGTTACGCTCAGTTTTCCCGCTATATTATTCAATTAAAAGATAAAGCAGGCAGCCCTTTTGTTACAACCACTCCTTCTCAATTTTTAACGCAGCGATCTATTGACAGAAGAACCAGGCATAATATTGCCGTTGATGAAACTGATTTACCGGTAACACCTGCCTATATTGATAGTATTCATTTATCCGGCAACGTCACCATCCTTAATGTGAGCAAGTGGCTTAACCAGGTCTGTATATTAACAACCGATGCTACGGCTTTAAACAAGATCAATTCCTTTTCATTTGTAAAAGCAGCCCTGCCCATAGCAGCCAGAATAGCCAACTTTACACAACCAGTAAATAAAAAACTATATGCTCCAGATTTGCCGATGTCTTCTATGTCTTCAGCAAGGCCTCAAAGCCCAACAGATTATTATAGCTATGGACAATCTTTTGCACAGGTACATTTACACAATGCTGAATTTTTACACAACCATGGCTTTAGAGGAGAGGGAATGCAATTGGCAATAATGGATGCCGGGTTTTATCACTATCAATCTTTACCCACTTTCGACAGTGTCCGTAACAACAATCAAATTCTTGGAACATGGGATTTTGTGGAAAATGAGGTAAGTGTAAATGAAGATTTTGCACATGGTATGAATTGCTTTAGCACCATAGCCGCCAATATGCCTGGCTTGTTTGTAGGCACTGCACCAAAAACTTCTTTTTATTTATTTCGTACAGAAGATATCAGCAGCGAATATCCTGTAGAAGAACAAAACTTCGCCGCTGCTGCTGAACGTGCCGATAGTTTGGGGGTTGATGTATTTTCAGTTTCATTGGGTTATACCACTTTTGACAACAGCATCTTTAATTACACCTACGCCACTATGGATGGCAATACCACTCTATCTGCAAGCGCAGCAGACCTGGCTGTTAAAAAAGGGATTTTTGTGGCAGTTGCCGCCGGTAACGAGGGCGACAACAGTTGGCATTATATTACTACACCCGCCGATGCCGACAGCGTATTAGCGATAGGGGCTGTTTATGCCAACAGGCAGGTAGCAAATTTTAGCAGTTACGGCCCCAGCAGTGACGGACAAATTAAACCAGATGTCGCCGCTATTGGGGCAGGCGCTGTTGTGGCCAACCAAAATACAGGCAATCCTTCTTTTAATAATGGTACTTCATTTGCCTGCCCCATAATGGCTGGTATTAGCACTTGCCTGTGGCAGGCTTTTCCGGAGGTTAACAATATGCAAATTGTTAATGCCCTGCGTAAATCATCTGATAGATCTACTACGCCTGACGACCGTACAGGCTATGGTATACCTGATGTTAAAAAGGCATTTGTGCAACTGATAAGAAAATTATACACCCAGCAAATTTCTATCGGCAACAGTTGTAAAGCAACTATTCAGTTTACGGTAAAAACAGCTGCTGATATGAGCATTATGGTAGAAAGAAAATTACCCGGTGAAATAGATTATAAAACAATATCTACACAAAATTCAAATAGGAGTTTTGCAAGTAACAATTTTACTTATACTGACGACCTTACTGGTTTAACAGGCAACCTTGCAATAAAATACCGTATTAAGATGACGATTGCTGCAGATACAAGTTTCTATTTAGATTCTGCAATAGTAAATTATCCCGAATCCTGTGCTAACACTAACAATAAAGAAACAGTCACCATTGGTCCTAATCCTGTAATCAATAATCTTTCTGTGTTCATCGCAAGAAACAATACGGTAAAAGCATCCATTGAACTATATTCAGTAAGCGGGCAAAAAGTTTACAGTCTTCAAAATCAAACTGTGAATGGGATTCAAACTTTTTTTATACCTGTTAAACAATTGAGTGCAGGTGTTTACTTTGTTGCCGTATTTGTCAATGATAAAAAAGTGATAACAAAAAAGATCATACTAAACTGACGGCTTTTTAAATATGGCTACAAACATAGTGTCAGCCTTCTTATCGTTTCCTTTTAAAATTTCCTGGTGCAGCAATTCTACATTAAAAGTATCTTTTATAAAATGGGCTATGGTTTCGTTCTCTTCCTTAAAAACCGAACAGGTAATGTAAACAAAAATTCCTCCATTCTTAAGGTGAGGTATAACGTTGCTCACAATTCGTTTTTGCTTTTCGCTAAACTCTTTAATTGTTCTGGAATTAAAAAAACATAGTTGCTCAGGCGTTCTGCCCCATGTGCCGCTTCCCGTGCAGGGTGCGTCACAAATAATAAGTTGATAATTGGTAGTGGGTGGTGTAACCTTTGTATCGGCAATGTCGGCAATAAAGTATTTGTATGCTTTTATATTGGCCTTTTTAAAACGCTGGTGCAGGTTCATTACTATAACCAACCGGATATCGGAAATGGTAAGATCTATTTTCCTTTTTACAATATCATTTAGTAAGATAGATTTACCTCCGCTGGCGGCACAACAATCCCAGGTTGATAAGCCTTGGTGCGGTTCCTCATTTTCAAACAAAACGGTTTCATTTAACTGAAGGTAATTTAATACCTGTTGAGAATTATAATCCTGTACCACTACTTCTTTATCAATAATAAAAAAATCTTCCGCATTGGTGCCAGGCAGCAATTGAATACTGGTTCCATTTATTAATTGATAAACAAGCTTTGATTTCTCTAATTTTCTTAATGTAGTTAACCTGCATTGCGGACGGATGCGTAAAAAAAGATAAGGTTGTTCAAGCATAGACAGGCAATAGGTCTCAGCATCTACAGATTCACTTAATGCCTGTTTGTAAGGAAAAATATCAGTGCTTAAAAACTGATCTTTTACAAGAAGAAGTTTTTGATTGATGGGCCAGTTTATTTTTTCATTCCATTCGGGATTTATCTTTTCCCAAAAATCAGAAGGTTCCTTTTCGCACAAAAAGGTTGCAACCATAATCTTTTGTTCTGTTGAAGAATTTTTCATGGCAAATCCAAGACGAAAATAATTATAACAAAGTGCTGAGATGTGTTTTCTGTCTTTTGAACCATATTTTTTTCCCTTGCTAAAAAAGGCCTTTATAAAAATTGCAAAGGGCTGCTCTCCTTTAAACGATTCTACCAGTTTTACAGATGTGTTAATATAGGAATGGTAACGGCTCATAGTTTACATATAACAGGATAAAAACACTATACTTATGAATGAATTCTGCATTGGTTCTTCCAGAAACTATGTTCCGGAAAAGATATTTTTGCGCTGCTTTCTTTCTACCGAAATTTCCCATCTACGATTTCGATAACATTTCGGCTCCGCTCAATACTCCACATAGGTATACGGTACAAGGGACCATCCGCCGCGGCGGACAAGTCGCAACAATGATGCCTGTTGCTTCTCAGCCCGGACAATAATTTTTATTGTAGTATTGAAGACTCTGCTTAAAAAAACAGGTTCAATTGTGATTATAATTCTAATAAACTTTTTACGGGGTCTTTACCAAATAATAACAATGCAGGATTCTCTAATAATTCTTTTACCCTTACTAAAAAACTCACAGATTCCCTGCCATCAATAATACGATGGTCGTAGCTTAGAGCCAGGTACATCATTGGCTTAATAACAACCTGCCCGTTGATGGCCATTGGCCTGTCTTGAATTTTATGCATGCCTAAAATTGCACTTTGCGGAATATTGATTATTGGCGTGCTCATTAATGAACCAAAAACACCGCCATTGGTGATGGTAAAAGTGCCACCACTCATTTCTTCGATTGTTAATTTATTTTCTTTTGCTTTTGTTGCCAGCTCCACCACTTTTTTCTCAATTTCGGCCATGCTTAAACTTTCGGCATTTCTTATAACCGGCACCACCAGGCCTTTGGGGGCAGCTACCGCAATGGATACATCGCAGTAATCATTGTATTGTATATTTTCCCCGTCAAGCATTGCATTCACTGCCGGCCACTCCTGCAGTGCAAAGCAGCAGGCCTTGGTAAAAAAACTCATAAAGCCGAGATTAACACCATGGCTTTCTTTAAACTTATCTTTATTTTTTGCCCTTATGTCCATAATGGCACTCATATCCACTTCGTTAAAAGTGGTCAACATGGCGGTGGTATTTTTTGCTTCTACCAACCTGCGGCTGATTGTTTTCCGCAGGTTGCTCATTTTTTCTGAGCGCTTGTTTCTGCCAAACAATTCTACACCAGGTTTTCTGCCGGGATTATTGATGGCTTCCAGCACATCCTGTTTTATTATTTTACCATTGCTGCCGCTTGCAGTCACAGTTTTCAGGTCTACTTTTTTATCAGCAATAATGGCTGCTGCTACTGGTGTAGCTTTTACTCCTATTTCTGCTGCAGGTGCAGCAACTGCTGCCTGCGGTAATTCCTTTTTTACTTCAGGTACTGCTTCGACAACTGGAGTAGTTTTGCCCTCGGGTTTGGCGGCATCTGTATCAATACTGCATGCTATATCTCCAATTTTTAAAGTATCCCCTTCTTTGGCAATTATCTTTATTGCACCAGCCTGTTCAGCATTGATTTCAAAAGTTGCTTTTTCACTTTCCAATTCTGCTATAACCTCATCCCTGTTTACCCATTCACCATCTTTTTTTAACCATTTTACCAACGTAACTTCTGTTATACTCTCACCTACAGAAGGTACCTTTATTTCTATTGCCATTGTTTTTATTTATGTTGTGCGAATTTCGGATAATTTAGAAGACTAATAAAATCGTTTTTAATTAAATGCTAAAGGCGGTGTCAATTATTTCACCTTGTTCTTTAGCATGTATTTTAGCATACCCGGTAGCAGTAGATGCACTTTGGGTACGGCTGATAATAAAGAAATTGATATTTTTTAAATTCATTCTCAAAAAAGTTGCAGCACCCATATTTACCGGCTCTTCCTGCACCCAATGCCAGATAGCTTTGCTGTACTTTTTATACAAATCATCCAATTGATTCTGTGGTATGGGATAAATTTGTTCCAGCCTTACAATGGCTACCTCTTTTCGATTATCATTCGATTGTCTTTCGGCCAGATCAAAATATATTTTACCACTGCAGAACAATACTTTTTTTACTTCAGCAGAATCCTTTACAAAAGCATCATCTATCACTTCTTTAAACCTGCCGGTTGTAAATTCATCAACCAAACTATAACTACCCGGATGACGAAGGTTTGCCTTGGGAGAGAAGTTTACCAGCGCCTTTCTGAACGGCCAGGTAAGTTGCCTGCGCAATGCATGAAAAAAATTGGCTGAAGTGGTGATATTGGTTATCACTATATTTAGCTCAGCACACATCTGTAAAAATCTTTCCATTCTGGCACTGCTGTGTTCAGGGCCCTGTCCTTCATATCCATGGGGCAACAGCATTACTACTCCGTTCATGCGCTGCCACTTGGTTTCAGCAGCTATAATAAACTGATCGATCATGGTTTGTGCGCCATTGCAAAAATCGCCAAACTGTGCTTCCCAAATTACCAATGCATTTGGGTTGGCCATTGAGTAACCATATTCAAAACCCAGTACCGCATATTCGCTCAGCAAAGAATTGTAGATACGAAATGGTGCCTGCATTTCAGTAAAATGATCCAGGCGATTATATTCTGTGTTATTATTTTCATCGTACAAAACTGCATGGCGATGGCTGAATGTTCCCCGCTTTACATCTTGTCCGCTCATGCGTACATCTTTTCCTTCCACCAATAAACTTCCGTATGCCATCAATTCTCCAGTTGCCCAATCTATTTTATGCTCGTCGTTAAAAAGTTTCATTTTATCCTGCAAAAGCTTTTCAACTTTACGCAAAGGTTTAAAACCGGCAGGCCATTTCATTAAACCCTCAAACAATAATTTAAATGTAGCCGAGGAAATACCGGTTACCGGAGATGCGTCAAAATCGGCCATAGTTGCCTTACGCATTGCCTTCCAGGCCATTTCCGGTGGCTGATAACTATATGGTAAAGGGTTTTGTTTTACTTCGTCTAACCGTTCCTGTAAGTCGTTCAGGAATTGCAGTTCCATTTCTTTGGCCAATGCCTGCGCATCAGCCTCTCCATTCTCGATAAGGTATTGGGTATATACTTCCCGTGGATTAAGGTGTTTGTCAATAAGGGCATACAATTGTGGTTGTGTAAACTTTGGTTCATCACCTTCGTTGTGCCCATGTTTACGGTAACATACCATGTCAATAAAAATGTCGCTGTTAAATTCCTGCCGGTAAAGAGTAGCAATTTCGCTTGCTTTCACTACCGCTTCTGCATCATCGCCATTTACATGCAATACCGGCGCCTGTACCATTGCAGCTACTGAAGTACAATAATCTGCCGTACGGGCATCTTCAAAATCTGTAGTAAAACCAATTTGGTTGTTGATTACAAAATGAATAGTGCCTCCGGTGTAGTATCCTTTCAGGCCACTCATTTGCAGCACTTCATAAACAATGCCCTGGCCTGCAACAGATGCATCCCCATGAATTAAAATGGGTAGTATTTTATCATAATCACTGTTGTACAAAACATCTGCCTTGCTTCTTGCAAACCCAATAACTACAGGGTCAACTGCCTCCAGATGCGAAGGGTTGGGACAAAGTTTTAAATGGACTTTTTTGCCATTAGCTGTATCTAAAAAACTACTAAACCCTAAATGATATTTTACGTCGCCGCTGCCCATTGTGGTATCCGGCGTACTTTTTCCTTCAAATTCACTAAAAATTTGCTCATAGGTTTTGCCTAAAATATTTGCCAGTACATTTAGCCTGCCCCTGTGTGCCATTCCTATCACTACTTCCTGCACACCTTCTTCTGCGGCAGAATTTATTATGGCGTCCAGTGCGGCAATTGTTGTTTCTCCTCCTTCTAAACTAAACCGTTTTTGACCGATATATTTTGTGTGTAAAAACTTTTCGAACATTACCCCTTCATTGAGTTTTTGCAATATTCTTTTTTTCTGGGGCAAGCCTACCGGCTCCTGCATTGTTTTTTCTACTGCCTTCGTAAGCCAGTTAACTTTTTTTTGATCGCTGATGTATTTAAATTCAATACCTAAATGGCCGGAATAACATTTTTCCAAATGAGCAAAAATATTTCTTAGTGTGGTAGTCCCTAACCCAATAAGGTTGCCTGCATTAAACGTTTTATCAAGATCGGCTTCTGTTAAGCCATAAAAACCCAATTCAATATTAGCACCCCTATCTTTACGAGGCCGAATAGGATTGGTATCTGCCAATAAATGTCCCTTATTTCTATACCCTAAAATAATACGGTACACCCTGATTTCACTCATCCAATCAATAGCAGGAACAGCAGCTATGGCAGGTGAAGTAGCATTTATTTTGTTATTGATATTACTAGTTACTGCAAAATCAAAGCCTTCAAAAAATCTTCTTAAATCTGCATCCACCGTTTCGGGATCTTTTACAAAATCATTATATAAGTTTTCTATGTAGGCTGGGTGGGCATTCGTTATGTACTGGAAATCCTTCATTTTATTTAAAAAATTGTTTGTTGTTGTAGCCTAAATTTAGGAATGCAAATATCGGTCATTTATATATTAGAT
>JANYFT010000159.1 GCA_025359625.1 Ferruginibacter sp. | reverse complement strand
ACAATCTCCACATCGTCTCTTTTAAGCACTGTACTCAAGTGCGCCTGACCTCTAAGCCCTGTTCCGATAAATCCTATTTTTACCTTTGCTTCAACAGACCTTCCAAAAGTTTCAAATGGATTCATCACACTTAGTCCCGCTGCAGTGATGGATACGTTTTTTACAAAATTTCTTCTTGATGGCATGGCTTTTATTTTATTATTAATAGAGTTAATTATTGACTTTACCAGGCAGAAATCTTTGCCTGAAGTATGCTGTATATTGCTGAAGCTTTAGCAGGTAATTTTCTAAATCCAGTTGCTGCTCATCAACAATCAAATAAGACATATCAGCAACACGATTGGCGAAATGACGGGTACGGTCCTGTTCAAAAAAATACTTTTTCGTTTCTGTTGACATCCCTTTTGGCAATCTTGTTTTTTCCCATACCTGCACCAGTTCCGAAAATATTTTTTCTCTTCTGGCTAAATGATCTTTTACAATTTTTGATGCTGTGATAAGGCTGTTGTAAGATGAATCTAAATCTGTAAAACGTTGTTCATGTGCGTGCCTGATAGCAGTTTCCAGTTTGGAAAGATCGAGGTATGTTAAAGCCGTATGTTTTATCAAATTTGCCAGGCTAAGGAACACTTCTATATCATAACTGTTATTGATCTTACTATCCAAATTTTGTCTGCATATACCAATTGCCCTGTTCATTTTTTCAAGAAAAATATTCGCAGCTTTAACTCTGTCTGCATACTGACTATTCCAAAACGGATCATACTCTAAAGCATCACCTTTTGGTAAATCCGGAACATGGGTCATTCCTATTTCGCCCCACGCCCACACCCTTCTTTCAAAACTTTCCATATAAAAGTAGGCACCTTCATTTAGCAATTTGTAAAGCGTATCAACCCTGGTAGCATCGTTTCCATACCGGTTCTTAAAAAAAGTAGCAGTAAATTCAGGTAATGATGGTCCAGTTGCGTTCCATGAAAAAGCAGCTGTGGTGGCAAAGCTTAGCATCCATGCCTGCATGGGAAGCCCGGAATCATCCCATGATGTTCTGGTAACGCCATCAAATACATTTTTACCCATGGTTGATTGAAGAAAATTATAAGAGTTTTCCAAACAGCCTTTTATGGTATCCCCTTTTCCATCCTTGCTAAAAAAATAAGGAAGAAATAATTGTTCAATACCGGGATTGGGATCGTAGGCATATACCGGGTAGCCTAAAGACTTTGCCTGTTTGGCATATTTTAAATCAGGCGTTTCATAATCATAAGACTCGGTAAGAATAAGCCCCTTTTGAGGAACGACCGATTGCTCCTGCTTCATGTCCTTATCATACACCTGCAACCTTCCCTTTGCCCAGCCCATCGGTGCTTCCCATGCCATTACTTTACGGCCCGACTGTTGAACATACGCTGCAGCTTTACCAACAAAAAGATGGTATAGACCGCTTCTTCCAATTTCCATTTCTTTCTTTTTACAATCCGGGCATTTACCCAATTCATAGGTTTCATCAGAACCAATGTGAACATATTCAGATCCGGGCGTTGCTTTTATAGCATCCTGCCAGAGATCAAACAACAGTTTATAGGATTCGTCTTTTAAAGGACAGAATTCAAAATTAGAAGCAGGTAACTCCCGCAGGTTAGCAAATTGCGGCCATTTAAGTATAAAACTAACATGACCCAAACCCTGTACCAGCGGAACAATCTGGATATGAAATTTTTTAGCATACAGGGTTAGTTCCTGCATCTCTTTCATTGTAAATGCACCAGGAGCACCAATTTCAGGATGACTTGGATAAGCAAATTTATCTTCCCATTCCCAAATAAGCATGTTGATTTTGTATTTTGAAAGATCACGTATAAAACTTTCTACAAATTCACGGGTATCCTGGTGATGCTTTGTATCATAATGTGCTGCCCTGACCTTTGTATCAGGCCAATCCGTTATTTCTATACCTTTTATAAATATTTCCGAGCCTTGCTTTTGAACTAGTTGTGTGATAGTTTGGACAGCATAGAATAGTCCTGCTTCTCCTCCGGTTCTTACAATGATGCTGTTTGCGGTAACTGTTAAAGAATATCCTTGTACTCCCAATTTTTTATCCGCACTCTTCCTGGTTAAATAAATAGCTTTCCCGGATGAACGATTTCCGGTCGTTGACTTTATCCCAAGCACCTCGTTGAAGTATTTTAAAAGTTCGGTAGCAGCAAACTGATCATTTTGAGAGGCATTTTTATCTACAACAATCCTCATAGTGTTATCCAAAATAAAATTTGTTTTCGTGAACTTCACTTGTTTTGGAGATGGAATAATAGCGATCCCTTTTTGGAACAAAGAGCTTTGTTGGGCACTTACTACAAACTGATTAGTTAAAAAAAATAATAGGTTAATAAAGATTGACCGCATAGATCAAATAGTTCTTTGAAATGTCTAAATAAGTTAGTAATTTAGTTCTAAATTATTTAGTTATGTTTTCAACTCTTAGCACATTTGAATTTCAAAACCGGTTCACTGAAGTAAATAATTGTCTTTCCTTCCTTTCCGACCTCAAATGGAAAGATGGCTACCAGTGCCGCAAATGCAGTTGCAATGATTATACGAAAGGCTACCATCCCTTTGCCAGAAGGTGTAGGGGATGTCGCTATGATGAATCCGCAACAGCCCATACCATTTTTCATAACCTC
>JANYFT010000218.1 GCA_025359625.1 Ferruginibacter sp. | reverse complement strand
CTCAATAAGAAAGTGGAACTTGGCCATCTGCTACTTATCACTACTGATCAGTATCAGTTTATTGTTGATTACAAAGTGATGGAAAATCAAAGAGATGCCACACAAGTAAGCGGTTTATGTGAGCGGATTAAAAAGAACTTTACCGGTAAAAAAATTTACAGTCATAGTTTTGATAAGGGCTTTTTTAGTAAAGACAACCAGGCAACACTTCAGGATGCAGCAATAGAGCAAGTGATACTCCCTAAAAAAGGAAGGCACAGTAAAGAAGATAAAGAAAGGGAAAGCACGCCAATGTTTAAGAAACTTAGAAATGCCCACAGTGCAGTAGAAAGTAATATCAACATGTTAGAGCATCATGGACTCAATCGTTGCATGAACAAAGGGTTACATGGCTTTAAACGATGCGTTGGCTTAAGTGTTTTAGCCTACAATCTGCACCTGCTTGGTAATGCACTAAAAGCAAAACATTTGGAACAGCAAGCCAAAATAGAAAAGGCAAGATTTAAACTGGCGGCCTAACTAAAAAAGTAGGCCTTTAAACAAAGATCACTGGAAGCAGTATGCGAAGCAACCAAAAAAAGTACACACAAATAAAGAATTTTAAAAAATGGTAATATCATTTTAATAAAAAACAATCCAGGTTTAGCTAATCCCCTGCCTAATTTTAAAATTTAGGAAGGCGCAAAAGAAAAATGGATAGTTTTCTTGCAGACACTATTTAGGTGCAGGCGATACATTAGCCGGCATCACAAAATTTTGTGTTCATCCCAAACAATGGCAGCACACCAAAACAATTGTTGGTGGTACAAAAAATATCCTCGCAGGTAAAATAAAACATATTAAACCCGACCTGATAATTGCCAATAAGGAAGAAAATGTAAAAGAACAAATTGAGGAATTAGAAAAAGAATATCCTGTTTGGGTGACAGATGTAAATAACCTGAGCAGTGCCTTACAAATGATAAAAGACATTGGGCTGCTAACAAAAAATGTGGTGAACGCAGCGCTTTTAACCAGCCATATTTACCGCTCTTTTAAACAACTTTTTAAAACCCGCCGAAATCTTGATACAGCCTACCTAATTTGGCGAAATCCCTACATGACCATTGGTGGAGATACCTTTATACATGATATGCTGGAACATTGCGGTCTGCAGAATATTTTTGCCAATGAAAAAAGATACCCTGTAATAAATGTGGATGAATTAAAAAAACGGCAGTGTCAATTACTTTTACTCTCCTCAGAACCCTACCCTTTTAAACAACAACATATTGTGGAATTACAAGCGCAATTACCCAACACAAGAATACTATTAGTAGATGGTGAAATGTTTAGCCGGTATGGCAGCAGGTTATTGTATTCGGTTGAATATTTTAAAAGATTGATACTGGAAATTGATGCGGCTTTACAAACTGAATAGTTTCAACCGGTATTTGTACTTTGTTGATATTAATTTAACAGAATTCAAATAACCATTCATAAAAAGTGAAATTCACTTATTTTTGTAAAAAACAACCACACATGAGTAAATACACAGCCGGAGTTTTGTTCGGCGCAGAGTTAGAAGCACTTTACAATGATGCTAAAGACAACCAGTTTGCAATGCCCGCAGTTAACTGCATTGGCACCGATACAATTAATGCCACTTTAGAGGCGGCAGCTAAAGTTAACTCCCCCGTAATTATACAATTTAGTAATGGTGGTGCTCAGTTTATAGCAGGTAAAGGAATGCCGAACGACAAATTACAAGCTAATATATCCGGTGGTATATCAGGTGCTTTGCATGTGCATAATGTAGCTAAGTATTATGGTGTTCCTGTGGTATTGCATACTGATCATGCAGCTAAAAAATGGTTACCATGGATAAGTGGATTGATTGATGCAGGAGAACAGTTTTACAAAGAGAAAAGTCAGCCTCTGTTCAGTTCACATATGCTTGATTTAAGCGAAGAGCCAATTGAAGAAAACATTCATACTTCTGTAGAGTTTTATAAGAGGATGGCACCGTTAGGTATGAGTATTGAAATTGAATTAGGTGTTACAGGTGGAGAAGAAGACGGGGTAGACAATAGTGATATTGAAAACGATAAATTATACACACAACCAGAACATGTGGCCTATTCTTATACGGAATTAGGTAAAGTAGGAAAACTGTTTACAATAGCAGCGGCTTTTGGAAATGTACATGGTGTTTATAAACCAGGAAATGTTGAATTGCGACCTGAAATTTTAAACAATAGTCAGGTGTATATTGAAAAGGAATTAAAAACAGGTACTAAACCTGTATTCTTTGTATTCCATGGTGGTAGCGGATCTCCACAAAACCAGATAAGGGAAGCAATAGGTTACGGAGCAATCAAAATGAACATTGATACAGACTTGCAATGGGCATTCTGGGAAGGGGTTTTAAACAATTATAAAAAGAATGAAGGCTACCTGCAGGGCCAGTTAGGAAATCCTGAAGGAAGTGACAAGCCTAATAAAAAGCAATACGATCCAAGAGTATGGTTGCGCAAAGGGCAGGATACTTTTATCAATCGCCTCACAACTGCGTTTGATGACTTAAATTGTATCAACAGGAACGCTTAAATCATTTAAAGTAATAACAAAAGAATCCTTTTAAGGAATTTGCAAACATATTTCCTTCCTGTATTTTACGGCACTCTTAGAAAGCTATATTAGATTTAATAAAATTTTTTAACTTTTAAAAGAACCCTGTAAAGTTCAATAATTATTGAACTTTACAGGTGGGGCTTACTATGATAAAAGAAGAAGATTTTGACGCCAACCTTGCAGGTGAAGATGGAGAATCAGACGAAACGAAAAGGAGCTGGTTTAAGCGAATAAAAAAAGGTATTCTTACTGCTACCAAAGATAAGGCAGACGCACCTGAAGGGCTGTGGACCAAATGCCCAAACTGCAAGTACACCTGCACAGTATCTGAATTAAGGGAAAGTTTATTTGTTTGTCCTAAATGCGATCACCATCACCGCATTGGAAGTGGTGAATATTTTGAAATTTTATTTGATGAGGGTGAGCATAAAGAACTGTTTGCGAACATTGTTTCAAAAGATTATTTAGGATTTGTTGACCTTAAACCTTATAATAAAAGGCTGGAAGAGACTTACGAAAAAACAGGTATTCATGATTCTATTACCGTAGCACACGGCAAATTAAAAGGTAACGATTTTGTTGTGGCCTGTATGGATTTTGAGTTTATTGGCGGTAGTCTTGGCAGTGTGATGGGCGAAAAAATAAGCCGTGCCTGCGATTACTGCATACTGCACAAAATCCCTTTTATGATCATTAATAAAAGTGGGGGTGCAAGAATGATGGAAAGTGCTTTTTCATTGATGCAATTAGCTAAAACATCGGGCAAGCTATCTCAATTGGCTGATGCAAAGATCCCCTATATTTCTCTTTGTACGGATCCAACTTTTGGAGGCACTACCGCATCTTTTGCCATGTTAGGCGATATTATATGTGGAGAACCAGGTGCACTGATTGGCTTTGCCGGCCCAAGGGTAATTAAAGAAACAATTAAAAAAGATCTTCCTCCAGGATTTCAACGAAGCGAATTTTTATTGGAACATGGTTTTTTAGATTTTATTATTAACAGAAAAGAACTGAAGAATAAGCTGGCTACTTTATTGTTGCTGTTTAAAAATTAAGCATTTCACGCAAAGTCGCTAAGGGGTAAAACAGCAAAGTATTTTGCGGCTTTGCCCTTTTTTTTATAAGGGCTTTGCAACTAAAAATATTATGCATCTTTTTAAGTTGCATAATAAAAGTTGCTATGAAATAAAAATGTAGAAGAGTGCGACGCCAATGCAGTTCCAAATAGCTTCTTAGCCCGGACAATTATTCGTTATTATATGATGTTTAACATTCGCTCAAACTAATTGGAATATTGATGGCAAGACCTCCATCGGAAGTTTCTTTGTATTTACTGTTCATGTCAAGTGCAGTATCCCACATGGTTTTTATTACTGCATCCAAACTAACTTTTGCAAAGTCGGGTGTGCTTTGCAAAGCAAGCTGGCAGGCTGTTATGGCCTTGATGGCACCCATAGTATTTCGTTCAATGCAGGGTATTTGTACCAGGCCTGCAATGGGATCGCAGGTTAAGCCGAGGTGATGTTCCATGGCAATTTCAGCCGCCATCAATGTTTGTTTTTGTGTGCCGCCCAGGCACTCAGTTAATGCTGCCGCCGCCATAGCACTGCTTACGCCTATTTCTGCCTGGCACCCTCCCATTGCTGCAGATATGGTTGCACCTTTTTTAAAAATACAACCCATTTCACTTGCCGTCATTAAAAACCGGATGATCTTTTCTTCGGTGTTGCCATCGCAAAAAATAATATAGTATTGCAGCACTGCAGGTATTACCCCGGCGGCACCGTTAGTAGGTGCAGTAACAACCCTGCCGAAAGACGCATTCTCTTCGTTTACCGCAAGAGCAAAACAGGTTACCCAATCCAATATATATTTAAAATCATTTCCTCCCTGGTAAATCGCATTTACCCAGCTATCGTAATCGTGATAACTTCGTTGCTGCAATAATTTTTTGTTAAGACCAAAGCCCCTGCGTTTTACAAATAACCCTCCGGGCAAATTGCCCTGGGTATGGCATCCACGGTACATACATTCCTTCATCACCTGCCAAATAGCAAGTACTCTTTTTTTAGTTTCTGCTTCTGGCCGCCAGGCGTTTTCGTTTTCCATTACCACTTCGCTCACATTCAATCCTGTGCGAATGCACCAGTGCAAAAGATCTTCAGCTGAATTGATGGGAAAGGGTAACACTACTTCAGTTTTGCTATCATTTATTGCTCCTTCTTTTACAACAAAACCACCACCAACGGAATAGTAAGTTTCTGCAAATCCGTCTCCGTTATGTAAGTTCACTAAAAAAGTTAATGCGTTGGGGTGAAAGGGTAAAGAGTCGGTAAATAAAAACTCAATATCTTCTTTGGGATCAAAATCAATCTCATGGCGACCATTAAGCAATAATTTTTTCATACTGCTGATATCATTCATTTTGGCGGTAATATTATTTACATCAAATGTTATAGGATCATCACCGCTTAAACCCAATTGTACCGCAATATCAGTACCATGCCCCACTCCTGTTTTTGCCAGTGAACCATATAACAACACCTCAATACTTTGAACCTCCTGCAAAATATTCTTTGCTTCAAGCGAATATAAAAATTGCTGTGCGGCTTTCCACGGACCAAGCGTATGGCTGCTGCTGGGGCCTACACCAATTTTAAACATATCAAATATAGAAATGGCTTCGTGGCTCAAATGGTATATTATTATTTATTGAACATCTACTAAATTGATGGTAAAAATAAGATTTGAATTTGGAGGGATGGCTGTACCGGAACCACTAGCACCATAACCTAATGAAGGCGGTATATATAAAATAATAGAACCTCCTTTTTTAATTAAAGGAATACCATACTGCCACCCCTTTATTAATCCGCCTAATGTAAAAGCAACTCCGGCGGTATTTTGATCAAATGGTGTAGTGGTCGTGGTTAATCTTCCGCTATACTTAACTAGTACATTAGAACAAATAGCAGGTGTAATATTTCCTGAACCTGGCGTGACTATATTGTAAAAAATACCACTTGGGTGCTGTGTATAGGTTATCGAATTGGTATCCAGATAAGTTTTTAAATTAGCAATCTCAGCAGCGCTTGCTACAGTAGTAGGTGTACTATAACCACAATCACTGGAAGAAGACTTTTTAAGGCAGGAGAATATTACTAAAGGCAGAGCGATAATAAAAAATAACTTTTTGTACATACTTGTTTTAATTAATGTTGGTTGATGATTCATTTGATTTATTTTCTTTTGATTTTAACTCTCTATATAACTGGTCATTCATTTCCCACTTGTATTGCATGCGGAAATAAGCATAAAATACAATTACCAAAATCATTGCAATTATAACAGTGACAAAGGCTCCGGGTGTTGTTTTAGAAATCTTCATATACCAATCTGGCACAAATAATCTAACTGCTACCACCGATAGAATAATGGGCAGCCCAAATATAAATGCCATTGGCAAACCCCTGCTGATTTTGCTGGTAAAAGTATTTTCACTTTCCTTTACCCGTTCCCAATAACGGAGAAATTGTGTATCCTTTTCACTAATCATTGGGCAAAGTTAACCAATAAATGGTTTGTTGTTTTGCTAAATTGAGCAATATTAGTTAGGTTTGTTTCAGCCAAATATTTTTATTTTGAAAATAGAACAACTCTTAGTTCAACATTTATACCACGCCAAACAAGTTGCCTTGCAGGGTATTGGTATTTTTAAATTAAGACAAGATGTGGCATTGCCTGCCGAAGGCGATAAATTTTTTTCAATGCCTGCCGATGCATTTTCATTTGAATACAATCTGAAAACTACCGAAGACGAATCACTGGTTAATTACATAGTTCAGCATACAAATAAAATAAAACCATTGGCTTCGTCTGATTTGGATAGCTATGCAATATTGGCAAAACAATTTTTAAACATTGGTAAACCCTTCCATATTGAAGGAGTAGGCACTATACAAAAAAATCAGCAAGGAATTTATGAATTTATTCCCGGTCAGATCATTACTCCAAAAATTGATGACATTCCCAGGCAATTAAGAGAAAAAAGAGATGAAAGTGTTTCTTTTGAAAGTGAAAGTACTACCAATAATAGTGGTAGAAACTTACTGATAATTTTGACTTTTGCAGGCATAGTGCTGGCAGGATTGGCACTATATTATTTTCTTGTTCTTAAAAAACCGGGTAATAATGAAACAACTGAACAAACCGGGCTAGTGCCGGATACCCTTAAAAATGACACAATAAAAACGGTTCTCCTTAAAATTGACACTACTAATAAAAATAGTGCTGACACTAATAATAGGATTGCAAATGCAACACCCCCAACTATTAAAACAGACAGCAGCAATTTTAAAATTGTATTAAAAGAATATGGCACACAAAAAGCTGCTCAAAAAGCATATGACAGGTTAACCAGCTATGGTCACAAACTTATACTTGTTAAAATAGACTCGTTAAGATATAAATTGGTAATGCCTTTTACCTTGCCTTTATCAGATACGTTAAGGATGATAGATTCGATAAAGACTTTTTTCGGTGGTAAGCCTTACATTCAACTGTAGGCTCCGTTTTAGTGGTTAATTAATTTTGTAAAACTACATATTATCTAATGATCATTTTTACGGTTATACTTGATAAAAAAACCTTTTGCTTTTTTAAGACAAAAGGTTTTCTATTAAAGCCATAAAAAGAAAATCCACACACTATTAAAAATTTACGGCAACAGTAATTTTTGGTTCCCTTGTAACCTTACCACCTTCAATAGCTTTACTGGTAATGCCGTAATCTTCCAGCTTAACAGTAAAGGCAGCCGAAGCAGCGATTGCTTTACCAGTTACCACGACAGAACCGGTAGTATTTACTGGCTTTGTAATTCCATGTATCGTTAAATCACCGGTAACTTCAGTAACATATGTTCCATCTTTTTTAAGATTTACAGAAGTAAAATTGGTGATCTTACCTTTAAAAGTTGAGGTGGGATATTTATCAGAATCTAACCATTTGTCACTGTTAAAATGATCCTGCATCATTGGGTTACCAAAAGAAAAACTTTTTACAATAGCTTCAAAAGCTATGGCACCGGTTTTGGTATCCAATGCAGCCACTACTGTTTTGTTTTCAGCTTTTGGTAAAGCATCCAAACTTGTAGTAGCGTCAAAATTAATTGTACCTGAAGTAGTTGTTTTCTTTTGGGCAAAAAGGGCACTGCTCATCAAAGCCAGCACAATAATAAAGGTTGTTTTTTTCATTTTTGGTTTGATTTTTTTGTTGTTAAATTTTTTATCTATTTAAAGCACATCTTTTAAATGTAATGAATTCGGATTCCAGAATTTCGCTATAAGCCCCTCCACTACAGGAACCTTTTATCGAAACTTTATCTCCTTCCTTTATATTTTTTGTTTCATTAAGATTTTGATGTTGAAAAGCAAAAATTGCATAAGAGCCAGTAGCAGTATCTCCCAATTTTATATTTACGGTGGTGTCAGCGCTCTCAATTTCTGTTACTATGCCGGTAACAATAATAATTTTTTCTGCATATTTTTTATTTGCCAAACTATCACTCTTTTGAAATTCTTTAATGAGGTCCAATGCATTCAATGAATAAACTGCTTTCTGATTATTTATATCTTCAAATTTTTGGGTAAACAAGTACCAGATTGCTATGCCAGTACCAGCCATAATAATTACGGCTGTTATAAATATTTTTTTTATCCATGATTTTGAATTGCTCATGTAGTTTCAATTATCAAGACCAGGGTAGGCCATTTTTTTCAAATATATGATGTTTAAACATTGAAATTGAAAGATCACTGTTAGTTTTTGTTATGCTTATCACAAATTTAATTATTACAAATTCTCTTATTCAACAATTTAACTTCTGGAATCAAACTGGTTACTTATAATTACAAATAATTTATATGATGTAAACTGTAACAGATATTAACCTTAAGCAGAATTGCTTTTATATTCATTAAATTGCAGTTTGCTAAGACAGGGCTTCAAAATAATTAAAGTCTTCATCAAACAATCGGTTTTATTGAAATTATTCATACTTTCATTCTATGACAAAAAGAGATTCATTCGTATTTTCAAGTGCTCCTGAACCACACCGTATAAGAACAAAAGAAATTCTTAAGAATCATCCGGACATTAGAAAATTAATTGGTAAAAATCCTAATACTATTTTTATTATTACAGGCCTGGTAGCATTGCAGATTGTAATGGCTTGGCTGGTTGCTGACAAATCATGGTGGATTGTAGCCGCTGCTGCTTATTTGATTGGCGCATTTGCAGACCATGCATTATTTGTAATGATACATGAATGTGCACACAGGCTGTTGTTTAAAAAGCCGGAAGCTAACAGGCTGGCGGGTATTTTGGCCAATGTGCCACAAATTTTCCCAAGCTCGGTTTCTTTTGAACGTTACCATATTAAGCACCACTCTTTTCAGGGCGTGCATGAACTGGATGGCGATCTGCCTAACAAATGGGAAGCAAAACTGATAAATAATTATTTTATCGGTAAAGTAATCTGGTTATTATTTTATCCCTTATTTCAGATTTTCAGGATTGCCCGGTTAAAGGAAATAAAGCCTTTTGATACATGGGTTGCTTTAAACTGGCTGGTGCAAATTGCTTTTGTTGTTGCCATATCTTTTTTACTTGGGCCAAAGGCAATCGGTTTTTTACTGATGAGTTTTTTCTTTTCTGTTGGCCTGCATCCCTTGGGTGCCAGGTGGATACAGGAGCATTACCTAACGCATGGTGAACAAGAGACTTATAGTTATTATGGGGTGTTAAATACGGTAGCTTTTAATGTTGGCTATCATAATGAACACCATGATTTTCCATCTATACCCTGGAACAGGTTACCAAAAATTCGGGAAGATGCTCCTGCGTTTTACAATACTTTATATTATCATACTTCCTGGACAAAATTGTTTTTCCGTTTTCTTTTTGATAAAGAAATCTCTTTGTTTTCAAGGATTGTAAGAAAAGACCGTGGTAAGGTAAAACTTACCGATGAGTCGAAGCCTGATATTGAAATGATAAACGCAAATTAATGCTGCTTATCCGTCAGTTTTTATCAAACCAGTACCGGCTAATTATTTCCAACAAACCTGCTTTGTGATAAAAACAAGTTATTTTATTGATGACCAATAGCGTGTTTTAAAATTTCTACAAAGCAGGCTATTTTACTTAGTTCCTCATTGAACATTTTACCATCTACTACCCTATTTGTATAAATTAATAATTTTCATTCAAACATACAACAACAATGGCTCCTACAAAAATCACTGTTAATAATAACGGTTCCCTTAAAATTGAAGGCGAGATAGAATTGGTTGATAAAAATGGTACTCCATATAACCTGGGCGGAAGAGAAGTGATTTCCATTTGCCGCTGTGGCTTATCACAAAACAAACCTTTTTGTGATGGATCTCACAAAGGGCATTTTGAACATGAAGCTATTGCTTTTGACCTGCCTCCAAAAAAGCAGGCCTGATAAAGATTATATGGCATTGGGTAAATAGTAAGGTATGGTTTATTCTACCAAAATAATATCAAGATCATACAAAAAGCAAAGTGCTTCAGGCAAGCTGAACTTTGCTTTTTGTGTTTTATTATTATTGAGATTGATTGAATAATTGACAGCTCCCACAAAATTGGCCACGGTAATATCAGTGTTTGAAAAAATAGCATTTTTTAAATCGGTGCCTGCAAAATCTGCATGGGTAAGGTTGCAATCGGTGAAATCTACTTCATCGGCAATGCAATTAATGAATTGAGCCTTCTTTAAATTTCTTCCAAAAAAACTGGAATAGCTGATCCGTGAATTATTGAAGTTTACAGATAAAGGGTTATCTGTCGTATGCCACAGAATACCAATGGCCTTAGATCCATTAATTTGTACACCGCTAAAAGAAGTTTCTTTAAATTTTATTAACGACAGGTCACATTCTTGAAACGTACATTTTTCAAAAACACAATCCTCAAAAAAACAGCCTTTTAAACTGCATTTGTAAAAGCTGCAATTATCAAAGTTTTTACCAGTAATGTTCTTCTCTTCCCAAATAATATTTTCAAATTTTTTCTTGTAGTGTATGTTTTCTTCTTCACTATTTTTCATGGAGGCTGTTGTTTTATTGACCTATTTTTTTTGCCCTCTCGTTATAGGCTTACCATATTTTTTCATCATCCTATCCTTCTTTCTTACAATAAAATTTACCTTCTTATTTTTGGCAGATTTCTCATGAAAGCTGGGCCCCACTTCTTCTTTTTTAGGCACTTTCAACTGGATGATCTTCATGTAAACTTTAGGCTTTTCATCTTCCGTTAAAACTTCAGATATCGCCAGGTTAGCTGGTAATGGTGTAACCGGAATAATATATTTCATCAAACCTTCAATGGCTGTCCGGTTTTCTTTTTCCATTGGTGTAATAAAAGTAATGGCAATCCCTTTTTTATCAGCACGCCCAGTTCTGCCAATCCGATGAATATAATTTTCAGGTACTTCGGGCATGTCAAAATTTATGACATGCGTCACTTCTGCAATATCAATTCCTCTTGCCACAATATCGGTAGCGATGATAAAGCGGTAATTGCCTTCCTGAAACTGCTTTACTGTATTAAAACGGTGATTCTGTTCTTTGTTGGAATGTATCACACCTGCTGTACCAGGAAATTTTGCTTCCAGTTGTTCATACAATTCATCTGCTAAATGTTTCGTAGCCACAAAAACTAATACCTTGGTCATATCTGTGTCTGTGGTCAGCAATAACTCAAGCAGGTTAACTTTTGTGTAAAAGTTAGGTACTTCATAGGCAGTCTGTATTATATTTTCCAATGGCGTACCAGTCGGTGCCGCTTCAATTCTTACAGGGTCATTAAAATAAGTAGCTATTAATGATTCTACCTCATCGGTAATGGTAGCGGAAAACATTAGGTTCTGTCTTTTTGCCGGCAACAGATCCAATATGTTTTTCAATTGCGTCCTAAAACCAAGGTTAAGCATTTCATCCACTTCATCAATCACCAATTGCTTTATTGATTTTGTTTTAAAAGCTCCGTTCAATGCAAGGTCATATAACCTGCCAGGCGTTGCGACGAGTACGTCTAACCCTTTTTCTACTTCGGCTTTTTGTGTATTAATATTTACGCCACCATATACGCCCACTACAACAAGGCTGGTGTAACTACTCAATACTTTAACAGCTTCTACCACCTGTGCCACCAGTTCTCTTGTTGGTACAATGATCAATATCTGCGGGTTTTTATCTTTCGAAAATTTCCATTTTCTTAAACAAGGAAGTAAGTAAGCAAATGTTTTACCAGTACCTGTTTGAGCTATACCACAAACATCTGCGCCGGACATTACTACAGAAAATACTTTACGCTGAATGGTGGTAGGATTGGTGTAGCCAAGATCGTCTAAGGCACTTAATAAAGACGTATTCAAATTCAAATCATCAAAAGTCATTTCACAAAAATTAAATGTAAAGGTAGCCCTAATTGTTTTATGCAATAATTGAGTGAAATTGCATGCCAGTGGATTTAATAATACTATTCAAAAATGCCTCAGCAGGTTCATCGATATTTTATAATCAATAAGCCATACAATATGGTATCGCAGTTTATAAGCCCTGATAATGTTGGCTTACTAAAAGATGTACCTTATAATTTTCCCGAAGGCATACACGCCATCGGCAGGTTGGATAATTTTTCAGAAGGATTATTGATATTGACTACCAATAAAAAAGTCACCAAATTATTATTTGAAAGTAAAATACCGCATAAGCGGACCTACCTGGTGCAGGTAAGGGATATTGTGACACCCGAAAAATTGCACCAGTTGCAAACCGGTGTAACAATCCGTGTTAGAGGTGGCGGATATTATACCACCACTGCCTGCGAAGTTTCGATTGTTGATAAACCAATGAATTTATACAACCGGCCCAATGAATTTAAAGAAGGCTTGCCCAATACCTGGTTACTGATTACATTAACAGAAGGAAAATTTCACCAGGTTAGAAAAATGACAGATGCCGTGCGGCACCGGTGCAAACGGCTGATACGGGTGTCTATAGAAGATTTGCAATTAAACGATCTGCAACCTGGCGAAGTAAAAGAGATTGAAGAAAAAGTTTTTTTTGAGCAGTTAAAATTAAGGGGCTGATTTGAAATAATTTTTTGGGTACCTTTTATTTTATCATCGTTTATTATGGGGTTAACACAATAGTATGAAAGTTAATTTTTCTACCCAGTCAGATCTGTATGCTACTTTCAGACCAACGTATCCCGATGAATTATGCAATTTTATTTTGTCGCTATTGATACAAACATGTAGCATGGGATTGCGTAACCGGCAATGGGCAGGTAGCCCGGGCTTTATCAAAATATTTTGATAAAGTATATGCAACGGATATCAGTAAACACCAAATATCCCTTGCCTTCAAAAGTGACAATATTTTTTGTTCTTTATCACCTGCAGAAAAAACTTCTTTTGCCAATGATTGTTTTGATTTGATAACGGTGGCACAGGCCATACATTGGTTTGATTTTGATGCTTTTTACAGCGAAGTAAAAAGAACCATTAAACCCGGAGGTGTATTAGCAGTGATAGGTTACGACCTGTTTAAAATGAACCCAGAAATTGATAAGATAATCAACCATTTTTATAATGATTTCATCCATGCTTACTGGGATAAAGAAAGAGGATACATTGATGAAAAATATACCACTATCCCCTTTCCGTTTAATGAAATAAAAAGCCCCCAATTATCTGTCCCATTTGAGTGGACATTAGAACAGTTAGCAGGATACCTTACTACCTGGTCTGCCGTGCAACATTATATAAAAGTTAATAACAGCAATCCCATGGATAGTATTTATCCGGAACTCGTGAAGTTATTTGCAGCAAATAAAAAACAGCCGGGATATTTTCCTGTTTTGCTAAGAACTGCTATTATAGAAAAATAAAAAATATCCGTAAGTATAAATTTTTCTATTGTTTTTAACAATGTGTGAATAACTAAACTATTCTTTTATCAGCATCAATTCGCTAAATTTGAAATAGCATCAATTGCTGCCGAGTTGAAACAAATTCTTTTGAAATCTTTAAACCCAAACGTACATTGACAGACACAATCATTAACCTGGAGTCCGTTAACCCGATTGAATTTTTTGGTGTTAACAATGGTAAACTGGACATTCTTAAAAAGAAATTTCCCCTTTTAAAAATTTTAAGCAGAGGCACACAAGTAAAACTGAGCGGGGCACCCGAGCAAATTGTAGATGCTAAAGAAAAAA
>JANYFT010000107.1 GCA_025359625.1 Ferruginibacter sp. | reverse complement strand
AAAAGCGCCAAACATATTGCCATGGTCACTGATGGCCAGGGCAGGCATCTTATCTTCAATGGCTTTTTTATATAAATTTTTAATGGAAGCGGCTCCATCCAATAATGAAAACTGCGTGTGTACGTGAAGGTGAGAAAACTGCATGATTATTTTTAAAGATATAATTTTTGTAAACTACTATTAAGTTGCAGGTACTTTAAATTATAAAGGGTTCAATAAAGGTATGCCGTACAAGAGTGCGACGCAACAATGCTCCTTTATATTTCTACAGCCCGGACAATAAAAAATTTTGTATTTTAATTACAAATATCGTTAACAATAAAATGCCTTTCTAATTCGTTTTTCCACAAGGCAATATTGTGACAAAAAGCACGATGAACCTAAAGGTTGCATTTTAGGTATATTGGACTTATATTTGCAAACCATTCAAAAATTTATTTATTAATTGTTTGTAGGACAGGACTCATAGAAAAGAATAGATAGACAGTGTATTTTAAGAAACAACCGAAGATCAAATAACACAAGACTAAGTCGTGCATACGTGTAAAACCAAAAGTTTACGTATGAAAAACTTATTTTTTGTTGCTGTTGCCATTGGCATTTTTTCAGGAACATCTATTACCGCTAAAGCCCAAGCCAGCGTTAACCTGGAAAGCCTGGCTAACAAAACCAAACCTAAAATTTCTTTACATTTTATTGAAAGCATTGAAATTACGCCGGAAAAAATTTCGGATAATTTGCCTGCTGAAAATGCCATTGAAAAGAATGTGGCTTCAAAGCCTGCTGCTACTGTAACTAATTATGGTGCTGCCAGCATTGAGTTTTGCTCGCTTATGCAATTTAAGTATGCCATGATAATGAACAGGGAAGTGGAAACTTTTACCAATGCGCCCTTATATAACTTTATTGATCAATGGTGGGCTATCCCTTACCATTATGGTGGTTCAGATAAGAAGGGTATTGACTGCAGTGCTTTTACCGGAAAAATATTATCCTCTGTGTATGGTATTGGTGTTCCACGTACTGCTGCTGAACAATATAAAATTTCAGAAAAAATATCAAGAGAAGAGCTTGCTGAAGGCGACCTTGTTTTTTTTAATACAAGAGGCGGCGTAAGCCATGTTGGCTTCTATTTAGGTGATAATTATTTTGTACATAGCAGCGTGGCCTATGGTGTTACAATAAGTAGTCTAACAGATGATTATTATAGCAGGAAATTTATTGGTGGTGGAAGGGTTTGTAAATAATTGAAAATTTTTTAATTGAAAATGGGAGAATTTATTCTCCTTTTTTTATACCTGTTTTTTTAATCAACGTATTCCATACGGGTAAAACATCAGAGGATAATTTTAATGTTAAGGTGCCTGTTGCATACAATGCGATGAAGGAAAAGCTCCTGATAAATAAGCCTGCAAAACCATGGATGTTGCTAAACAATAAATGGCAGATTAAAAAAGAAAATAAGCCTAATAAAATGGTATAAAATGTTTGCATGGTAAAAGGCTGCAGGTTAAATCTTTTTTGTAAAAACCAGTATCGGATTGCATTGTATAACGTAAATGAAAAAAGATTAGCTATTGCCGGCCCCAGAATGCCAAAATAATATTTAGTTAGAATATAGTCTAAGGGTAGTGTTACCAAAAGCAAAATGATACCTGTAAGAAACTCAAATTTCCATTTGGTTGACGTTGCGATGATCTGACTGTTAACGCCGGTTCCCATGTCAACTATCCTTGTCAATCCTATAAAAAAGAAAACCCATTTGGCATCTATGTATCCCTTTTGCATGTGGAAGGTAAAAACAGCATCTGAAAAATTTAACCAGATAAGTGAAAACATGCCCACGGCAAATATCAACTGGTTGATGGAGGATTGTTTGTAAATGCGGTTGATCCTTACCATGTCTTTATCCTTCCAGGCTGTTGATAAGGCAGCGATGGAAGAAGATACGATACCCCTTTGCGGTGCCTGTATTAAACTGGCTATATGATGTGCCAGGGTAAAAACTGCCAGTTCCTCAAGACCATTTTTTAAAACAGAGGCAATCAATAGGGAATCAAAGACAGAAGCAATCGCAAACACCAGTGAGCCGCCAAATACAAATGAAATAAGCGTTACTATTTTTGTAAAGAATTTTTTTGAAACGTTGCTGACCGTGAAGGTTAAGTGAATGTATCCTTTGGCTCAAAGATAGACAAGCAATATCAATGCTATGCCAAGGTAAGTGAATGAATACACTTTGATGAACATATCGAACTTCGCAAGCAAACCCGCAAAAGTTAATACGATTAATATAGTAGTGAATAAACGAAACTGAACCTCTCTCAGGAAATTAGTCAATACTGATTTTTTTAATTGCCAGGCATAGCTTTCTAAAATGGAAAAGAGTGTAAGGCCTAAACCAAATGGGAATATCCAGTAGTAATAGGTTACCAGTTCGGGGGAATTTTCACCAAATTTGCGGATGATAGCATCTTTAAAATAAACACCGCTAATGGCTACCAAACAAAAACCAATTAATGAAACCACCAGTGCCCAGGTAAGGATATCATTTCTTTTTTTATCAAGATTGGCGTTGTAATAGGGATAAAACTTATGAATATAGGAAGGCATGCCCAGGTTGGCAAACGAATACATTAAGGTAGCAATAGCAATAAAAATTCCGATAAGGCCGAACTGTTCTTTTGTAAAACCTCCATCTCTAGTAAAAAGGTAAGTGTTTAAAAAACCCAGTGAAAAACCAATATACACCATCACTGAAGAAATAATACTTTGCCTCCTTATCTGACTCATACAATTATTTGACGCTAAATTAATCTACCTTTTTTGTATTGATATAAAAATTTGGATCAATGGAAAATTCATTGTTGCCTTCGGGATATAGATGTAACGTTTGCCATGCCTCTGTTGGTTTTATCCATCTTGCACCTTTAAAATTAATTTTAAGAGGTAACCTAAACCCGTTGACGCAGGTGGTGTAACGATACTGTAGTTTATATCCTTCCAATTTATATTCCAATGTTGGTATTTGTGTGGTGCGTAAATACTGATCGAATACTTTACTAAAATTTATTTTTGATTGCTGGCTGATATAGTCTTCAATCTGTTTGGTAGTCACGGTTTGGTGATAGAAAGTTTTATTCAATCCATGCAAAATTTTTCTGAACAATTCATCATTGTTAATGACCTGGCGAATGGTATGCAGCATGTTGCCACCCTTATAATACATATCGCCGCTGCCTTCTTCATTAACGCCATAAGGGCCAATAATGGGTATGTCATTTTTAATTCTTTTCCGGGTGCCCATAACATAAGCCGTACCGGCTTCTTTGCCATAATAATATTCAGTAAACAATGTTTCGCTGTAATTGGTAAAGCCTTCGTGCACCCACATATCAGCAATATCTTTGGTGGTGATGTTGTTGGCAAACCATTCATGGCCACTTTCGTGTACAATAATAAAATCCCATTTCATTCCCCAACCGCTGCCACTAAGGTCTGTGCCATGATAACCATTCTGATAGCCGTTGCCATAGGCCGTAGCGCTTTGGTGTTCCATGCCTAAATGAGGAGCATCAACCAATTTATAACCATCTGCATAAAAAGGGTAGGGGCCAAACCAATACTCAAATGCTTTCATCATCCGGGGAGCATCCTGAAATTGTTTTTTTGCTTTTTCAAGGTTTGAATCCAGCACCCAATAATCCATCGTGAGATCACCTTTTTCGCCTTTGAATATTTCACCAAAATGTACATATTTGCCTATATATGGAATAAGGCAGTAGTTGTTGATGGGGTTTACTACGGCCCAGTCATAGGTTGCTGTTCCATCGCTATTGATTGTTTTGCCTTGCAGATGACCATTACCAACGCATACCAATGTGTCAGGGCAGGTGATGTGCATTTCCGCACTTTCCGGTTCATCGCTTTGAATATCTTTACACGGATACCAAACGCTGGAACCGAGCCCCTGACAGGCGATACTAACCCATGGACTGTTGCTCTTATCTTTTGTCCAGATAAGGCCGCCATCCCATGGTGGGCGTTTGGCTATTGTTGGTTTGCCGTGATAGAAAACAGTTAAATAATACTTCGTTGATTTAAAATTTTCTATTGATGGTAAATTAAAAATATACGCATTGCCGTCTTTTTTTGGAAAGTCTTTTAAAGTTGCAGCCCAGTTTCGGCCTTTGGTATAGTCCGTTTCTACGTGAAGTTTAAAACTATCTAAAACAAGCGGTTCCTGTAAATCTATCTGTAAAATGTTTCCTTTTTTCAAAGCCTTAAACGATATTTCATTCCATCCACTAATCGTACTATCCTCAATATTAAATTTCACATGCAGGTCATATTTAATCACATCCCACCAAGCTCTGCCGGGGCCATTGCTTCCTCTCAATGTATCCGCATGGGTAAAGTTTATTTTTTTATTTAAAAGTTGGGCTTCAATTTGGGTTATGACGAGGCAGGTAAGGCATGCAAATAACAGTAAGTTCTTTTTCAATTTCATTGCATAAATTTATGCAGAATTAAATAAACCATGTTGCTAAAAAATTATCCATTATCCATTATAACATTATCCATTATCTTCTTCACTTCGTGCAAAGCTCATCAGCATACCGATAAAAAAATATTTCATTATAACGAACAAACGGGCATTGCTTCATTAGATCCTGCGTTTGCAAAAAACCAGTCTGTAATGTGGGCAATTCATCAATTGTACAATACCCTGATAGAAGTTGGTGAAGACATGCAGTTAAAACCATCACTGGCAAAGAGCTGGGACATTGCAGCCGATAATGTAACCTTTACTTTTCACTTGCGGACAGACGTTTATTTTAATGATGATGCAGTGTTTAAAAATGGCCAGGGAAGGCAGCTTACCGCTACCGATGTGGTGTATAGTTTTAAACGGATTGTTGATAAAAGGGTTGCCAGTCCCGGTGCATGGATATTTAATAACAAGGTAGATTCGGCCAATGGTTTTAAAGCATTGAATGACTCTACTTTTCAATTAAAACTGCTACGTCCTTTTCAACCTATACTTGGTATATTGAGTATGCAATATTGTTCCATTGTAGCCAAAGAAGCAGTTGATAAATACGGCAGTAATTTTCGCCGTCATCCTGTTGGCAGCGGACCTTTTGCCATGGTAGCCTGGGAAGAAGGACAGGCCCTTGTACTAAAAAAAAATCCGCATTATTTTGAGAAAGACAGCAGCGGCTATGCGTTACCGTATTTAGATGGCATAAAGATTTCTTTCTTTAATAGCAAGGCTACAGAGTTTCTCGAGTTTCAGCAAAATCGTTTAGATTT
>JANYFT010000010.1 GCA_025359625.1 Ferruginibacter sp. | reverse complement strand
CCAGGTTTTTGTTTTAAAAGAATACCAACCGCTTACAGACCTGGTAAAACGAAACCGGCCAGATGACCGGACACTCAATATCATTGATGCCGGGGGTAATATAGGGATAACTTCCATATTTTTAAATGCAGTTTTCCCTGGTTCAAGGTTTGGGATAGTTGAACCGGATATTGACAATTATAAAATGCTTGAAAGGAATATACAACAAAACAGGTTTGCGGATTACAGACTGGTTAATGGCGGTGTTTGGAATAAAGATACCTGCTTAAAGGTGAACAGGAATTTCAGGGATGGAAACGATTGGTCGGTGAGTGTAACAGAATCAGCAGATACGACTGCATTAAAAGGGTTTAGTATCCCCACATTGATGAAGCTATTAAATTTTGATGTGATTGATATTTTAAAAATTGATATTGAAGGTTCGGAAAAACAATTGTTTTGTGACTGTTCTGTGGCAACGATGTTTTTATCTAAAACAAAATTTATAGCAATTGAAATACATGATGAATTCGACTGCAGGGACAAAATAAATGATTGCCTGTTGAAGAATAATTTTGATTTTTTTTTGGCAGATGGGCTCACGATCGGGATGAATAGAAATTTGGTGGATCAGGTAAACAGGTGAAAGCAATTTAACGTCGCCAGTAAATAATTTATGATGATCGGCCCCGTTGGTTCATATCCTAAAATATCGATTGTTACACCATCCTTTAACCAGGGTAAATATATCGAGCAAACAATTTTGTCAGTGCTTGATCAACACTATCCCAACTTTGAATATATAATTGTGGATGGCGGCAGTACGGATGAAACGGTTGAGATCATAAAGAGGTATGAACAACGTTTAACTTGGTGGGTAAGTAAACCGGATGCAGGCCAAACAGATGCTATCAATAAAGGCTTTGCAAAATGTACCGGGGATATTTTTAACTGGATAAACAGTGATGATTATTATGAGCCGGGCACTTTTCACAAACTGGCAGCGCTTTTTACAAACAACCCATCTGTAAATGTGGTGTGTGGAAAGGAGTGGGGTTTCAATGACGCAAATCAAGCTGATAAAATTTTGCATAGCGGTTCTGTCATTAAAGAAGATGTTTTTGAAACTATCCAAATTGGTATCATTGATCAGCCATGTACTTTCTTCAGCAAAAAAAATATCGACAACTTTTTTCCTTTGGATATTTCATTGAGATATGTAATGGATAGGCAATTGTGGTGGAGCTATTTATTAAAATATGGCCAAGCCCATATTTTAATTACCGATGAGATATTCACCAGCTTCCGGCAACATCCACAATCAAAGTCTGTGGGCGAAGCTGATTTATTTGAAGCCGAATTTGACAGGTTAAAACTGAGCCTTTTTCGCCAGCTAAATATTCCAGCCATTGTAGAAAAACAATTGCCTGAAAATACAGCACCCATAGCCATGCAATGGGAAATAAATATAGAGCCTGCAAATTATATTGCGGCTGCATTTGCTGCCCGGTTTGCTGAAAAATATTATGTAAAAGATGATCTGGCAGCAGTTTCGCAATTAATGCAGTTGGTAAGGAAATGGAAAAAGTGGGTAATGAATAAAAAGGAATGGAAACTATGGATCATCAGTACAATCATTCCAGGCATTTTGATTAACACGGCAAAACAAATTAAAAGGAGGTCATAAGTTTTGCGTATCGCCTTTATATCGTATGAATTTCCGCCTGAAACAGGTAAAGGTGGTATTGGCACTTATGTAAAACAAATTGCTGCGGCACTTTCTGTGTTATCATGGGATGTGCATGTGTTTGCAGGTAGTTATAGTTCCGGTTTCTCTCAAAAAAAAGAAGGGTATTGGATACATACCATTCAATGCAATAATGCGCATGAGTTTGCATTAAAAGTTGTAGACGGGTTTGACCATTACCATACTATTGAAAAGTTTGACTTAATAGAAAGTGCTGAAATAAATGGTAATGCCTTATTGATAAAAAAGAAATATCCGGACCTGCCATTAGTAGTAAGGTTGCATGCGCCGAATTACCTGGTAGAAAATTTAAAAAATCGTTACCTGCCTTTTTTTGCTAGCTGCGATTTGTATTAGGGTCCATCCGCCGCTTAAAATTTGACATGGGATATTGGAGGACTTACCATAAAAATGATGATGCAGATTA
>JANYFT010000007.1 GCA_025359625.1 Ferruginibacter sp. | reverse complement strand
AGAAATTACCAACACAGCTGTAATTGTAGTGCGGTATTTTGGTGGCACGCTATTAGGTGTTCCGGGTTTGATCAATGCGTATAAAACGGCTTCCACCCTCGCTTTGCAGGTGGTGCCGGTAATTCAAAAGCAAATTGAAGTGAAATACGCTATTCATTTTAATTATACACAAATGAATGAAGTGATGATAGTGATGAAACAATACAATTGTACCATCATTACACAGGAAATGCAATTGTTCTGCCACATAAGTGTGGGCATACCTAAAAGCCGGCTACCGGAAGTGCTTTACCGTTTGAAAGAATTACAACAGGTAGAGGTAAAAAAAATAGGATAAAAATGTGTACTTTTCTGAAAACATTTTATGGCAATAGAAAAAAAGTATAAAAGTTTCCGGAGTTTTTATCCTTATTATCTTACCGAGCATGCTGATGCTACAAACAGGGTATTGCATTTTATGGGTACCCTCGGTTTACTGGCCCTTTTAATAGTTGCTATTGTTCTGCAAAAATGGTGGATGCTTGCTTTAATACCCGTTTGCGGTTATGGCTTTGCATGGGTGGGGCATTATTTTATAGAGAAAAACCGGCCAGCCACTTTTACTTATCCCATGTTTAGTTTGGCCAGCGATTTTGTAATGTTCTGGCATATCCTGACCGGGCAGTTGAATAAAAAAATGGCAGAAGCAAAAAGAAACATCAATTAATATTACATGAACATAGAAACATTGCGGGAATATGTTTTGCAAAAAACACTGGTAACAGAAGGTTTTCCTTTTGGTGAAACCACCCTTGTATTTAAAGTGAATAAGAAAGTGTTTTTGTTGGTGCCTTTAAATGCCGGGCAATTGCAGTTTAATGCAAAATGCGATCCTGATAAAGCGATTGAATTTAGAGACGAATATCCGGATAGTGTTTTACCCGGTTACCACATGAATAAGAAACACTGGAATACTGTAATTGCCAATGGCAGCTTATCTAACAAACAATTGTTGCAGATGGTGGATGATTCTTATGACCTGGTGGTGGGCATTTCTAAATCTCTCCGTAAAAGGAAAAATTAAAAATATAGGATTAGGCATTTAGTTCGCAACGCCTTTACTCTTTTGTGTAATCCTCATTTTCTTTTTTTTCTTGATAAAAAAAAGAAACAAAAAAAATCAAGGCTACGAATAAAAAGGCTGAAATTTTCAACACAAGCCTAAAATCAAGGAACTCGCCACCAGAGTTCAATAATTTATAGTTTATGCCGGCTCAAACAGCCTTGATTTCTTAACGACTTATGTTGAAAATTTATAGCACTTTTTATTCGAGACCACTGCCACGCCCTGCTTACCAATTAAAGGCTTAATCCTATTAAAATATTACAAATCCTGTATCAACAGGTCAATAAATTATATTTTTACTCATCACTAAATGTCACGACCATGCAAGAGGAAGAAAAATTTTCTAACGATCCGGTGGAAAATATGAAACTGGAAAATGAGTTTTTAAAAATAAAACTCAAGGCGCAATATGGAGATTCTTTTCACATGGAAAGCAATGCCGGTCTGCCGCCCGAAATAGAGAACCAGTTTTTAAAAAATATGATGGCATTTGAAGATGCCCATGCCAATGCAGAAATTATTACCGTTTATGAATGTATTGGTAAACCAGATTACCGGCCTGCGGAAGAATTGGATGACAATGAAATAAAAATGGCATTGGCAAGAATGAATGCCATTTTAGATGAACACAATATGGCATTGGATATTTGCGATGGGCCTTATGATGACAGGACGATTTATACCTTTATAACTGAAGAGCTATTTGTAGCAGAAACGGAGATAGATGGCATAGAAGGAATGGGCCGCCATTTTATTTATGAAGAGTTTCATCCAAACCACAAAGCTGAAATAACAAAATGTACACACCAGTTTTTAAAACGTTGGTTTAGCCGCAATTTTGATGAATCTACTACTGAATTAAGCAACCATATCATAACCTTTGATGGAAGGCAAATGGTGAAAGAAGAAGCTATTACCAGGATGCAACTTTTCTTTGATGCTTTTCTGGAATTTAAAGACGATGCCTATAATATAGATGATATAAGTTTTGAAATAAATCCCGAAACACATATTGGGATGGGCTTTGCAGAAGGAGTACTTAAATACGATGCCTTGCTGGAGAAAGGAGAGAGTGTTCACTACCAGGGCTCTTACAAACTGTACCTGCAAATGGAAGATAATTATTGGGATATTTTTTGCTTTGCAATGCCGGGGTTTAAATGGTAAGGCATAATTATTTTGCTGCATATTTCCAGTTCCTGCTTTTGCCTTCGGCCAACCATTCAATGGCAGTTGCCATTCTTTTGTTCCTGGTGTCTTCCGTTTTTGCTGATGTTATCCATTCTACATATTCTTTTTTGTGTGAGTAGGCATAATTTTCAAATGTTTGCAATGCTTTTTTATTTTTGCCCAATGCCTTTAAAAAATAACCGGGAACAACTATTTCTTTCTTATCTGTTGCTTTTGTTTTAGATGGAAGTTTAACGCCCTGCTCATTAAGCAGCATTGCTTCTTTGATCCAGCCAATAATTTTTTTATCATCAGGAAGGTCTTTTATTGAGGTGATCCTTCCCAAATGTCCCATTGAAACTTCTGACTTTGGATTTTCTATCAACACAGGATCATTCATTAACGCTGCCTTCCAAAAGCCAAAAACACAGTGCTGTTTAAAAGCAGCCATGCTGCACATCATCTCATTTTTATAATCAAAATGCGGAAAGCTCCATTTCATTTTTTCTTCTGTGTCCGGGCATGTTTTATGAACCAGTTCCCGCAGGTGATTTAAAATGGGTTTTGCAAAATCAGCAGATTTCCTGATGTAGGCATCAATGACTTTTTCTTTCTTATCCATAAATAATAGTTTTGAAAAAAAAGGTTGTTATTAATGTATTAATATTTTTTTTGAAAAAGAATAATTACCCTTATAAGTTATGGTTGAAGTAGAACTGTCTTTAAATAATTTACTTCTTCCCATAATTAGTAACGGATTAAAAATGGAGATTATCCAAATCTTTTTGCTACAATCAGTTCTTTGCTTCCTGCTGTGTAAGTATAAAATCCTTCTCCGCTTTTAACGCCAAATTTACCCGCAGTTACCATATTCACCAACAAAGGGCAGGGAGCATATTTTGGATTGCCAAAACCATCCTGCAATACTTTTAAAATACTCAGGCAAACATCCAGGCCAATAAAGTCGGCCAATTGTAACGGCCCCATTGGGTGAGCCATACCCAGCTTCATTACCGTATCAATTTCTTGTACACCTGCAACACCTTCATACAAACTATAAATGGCTTCGTTGATCATCGGCATTAAAATACGGTTAGCAATAAAACCGGGATAGTCATTTACCACACAAGGTATTTTGCCTAACTGTTTGCTGAGTTCCACAATGCTATCAGTTACTTCTTTTTTAGTTGCATAACCATTGATGATCTCCACCAATTTCATTACCGGCACCGGGTTCATAAAGTGCATCCCTATCACCAGTTCCGGACGTTGGGTTACGGCGGCAATTTTTGTAATGGAGATAGAAGAAGTATTGGTTGCAAGTATACAACCTGCTGGCGAAGCCTCATCTATTTGTTTGAATATTTTTAATTTCAGTTCTGTATTTTCTGTGGCAGCTTCAATAACCAACTGTGCATTTTGTACGCCGCTGGTAATATCCGGTATAGTGGTAATATTGGCTAAGGCAGCTTTTTTTTGTTCTTCAGTAATGCTTGCTTTAGCTACCTGCCGGTCTAAATTTTTACTAATGGTGGCAAGGGCTTTTTCTAATTGTGCAGTATTTACATCAATGAGTGTAACAGCAAACCCAGCCTGCGCAAGTACATGTGCAATGCCGTTGCCCATGGTGCCTGCGCCAATGACGGAGACAAAGCTCCCCTGCCCTCCAAAGGGGATTCTTGATTTATTATTATTTGTAGTGCTGTTCATTTGCTTGACTATGGTTTTGTAATTTTTTTTATGGCTTTACTTCAATCAAAAATTATGAGAACCAAATTTATTTTAAACCAGCCAACCAGTCTGACGTCCCCGTCTGACTGGTTGGCGGCGAATTGAAAAAACATTTATTTCTGACGTTCCCCGTCTGACTGGTTGGCGACGAATTGAAAGAACATTTATTCTGACCTTTCCGTCTGACTGGTTAGCGCCGAATTGAAAGAACATTTATTTTAAAATTAACCCAACGAATTGAAGAAGAGTACCACAGAACTGTAAATGTACAAGAGTGCGACGCCAATGAAGCCCAATAGAATTACTAATGCCCGGCTCCCAAAAATAACAAAACAAGATATCCAATTCCCATCTTCTCTATTTTCTCCGCCGCGGCGGACATAGGGGAAGCAACTTTTACTTAAACGCATTCAACCCCGTAACATCCATACCAGTGATCAGCAAATGAATATCATGGGTGCCTTCATAGGTGATCACACTTTCCAAATTCATCATATGGCGCATGATGGGGTATTCGCCTGTAATGCCCATTCCACCCAGCATTTGTCGGGCATCCCTGGCAATATTGGTGGCTACTTCGCAGGCATTTCTTTTAGCCATGCTAACCTGTTGTGACGTTACCTTTCCTTCATTCATCAAAACACCGAGACGCCAGTTTAGTAATTGCGCTTTGGTAATTTCAGTAACCATTTCGGCTAACTTTTTTTGTTGCAACTGAAACCCGGCAATGGGCCTGTCAAACTGAATTCTTTCTTTGGCATAGTTCAATGCAATATCATAGCAATCCATGGCCGCACCAATGGCGCCCCAGGCAATGCCATACCTGGCTTTTGTTAAGCAACCCAACGGGCCTTTTAATCCCTTCACGTTCGGTAAAATATTTTCTTTAGGAACTTTCACATTATCAAAAACCAGTTCACCGGTAGCACTTGCCCTAAGGCTCCATTTGCCATGTGTAGTCGGGGTGCTAAAACCTTGCATTCCCCTTTCCACAATAATGCCTTTAATTTCACCGGCATCATCCTTCGCCCACACTACGGCCACCTGTGCAAAAGGGGCATTGCTGATCCACATTTTAGCGCCATTTAAAATCACGTACCCGTCACCATTATCTTTAAAATTAGTGAGCATACCAGCTGGGTCGCTGCCATGATCGGGTTCTGTTAATCCAAAACAACCCAGCCATTCACCACTTGCCAGCTTGGGTAAATATTTGTTGCGTTGCTCCTCGCTGCCATATTGATAAATAGGAAACATCACCAGGCTGCCCTGCACACTTGCGGTTGAGCGAACACCACTATCACCACGTTCAAGCTCCTGCATCATCAGCCCGTAACTGATATAGTCCAGTCCGCCGCCACCGTATTGCTCCGGCACAGTTGGCCCAAAGCAGCCAAGGTCGCCCAATTGCTTTACTATCTGTTGTGGAAACTCGGCCCGTTGTGCGTAGTCTTCAATGATGGGCGAAATTTCTTTCTTCACATAATTACGTACACTTTCCCTGATTAGTTTATGCTCTTGTGTTAGTAGCTCATCTACATTAAAATAATCCGGGCTTTTAAAATTATCTGTTTTTGCTGCCATCGTTTTTGGTTATTATTTTATACATTATACAGTAACTATTTTGTTATAACCGTCACTTGTATTTCACGGAAAAATAGTTGTTTTGCTCACATATACTGCATACAAATGTGGGCCTTTTATTAAAGTGTACCGGCATCTGCAATTACCAACAGTACTAATAAATTGACGCAACAAATATAAACTCCTTCTGCCATTAGCCTTTAAATTGTTGTACTTTTAAAATTGATTATTTACAATGCTAAAATTTTTACTGATGAAACATTTTATTCTGCTAACAGCTTGCTTTTTAGCCATAGGATTTTTAAGCTTTGGGCAAAATAAATCGAAACCTGCTAAAGCTAAACAAAAGGTGGAAAACAATATAAAACAATACTGGTTTGTTTTATTAATCACGGGGCCAAATACAACAGCCGACTCTGCTTCTAAAGCTATTTTATTTCAAAAGCATATGGATAATATTACCCGGCTGTATAAACAAGGCATATTAAAAGCAGCAGGGCCTTTTGGTGAAAATGCCAACCAATGGCGGGGACTGTTTGTTTTTGATTGCGCCACAAGGCAGGAAGCCGAAGACATTGTGCAAACAGATGCTGCCATTGCAGCAGGATTACTAAGCGCCGAAATTACGCCCTGGTATACGGCACCTGTAAATAGTTTTAAACCTGGGAAACCTGCACCATAAAATTTTATTAATGTACTTGCAAAAAAAAATACAACGGCTGATTATTTTTTTTATGGCAGCCCTGGTGCTAAGCGGTGTTACAGCCTTTCCGGTAGAAACTGAACTGCATTGGCTATTACAACACGAAAGTGTTATTCCATCCTTTATGTTGCCGTGGTTACAAAGTTGCTACGCAGCCATTGCCGATACTAACACAAAATACCCTATGCTGGCTTATGGGTACGATTGGCTGGCCTTTGCACACCTTGTTATTGCCACAGCGTTTATTGGTCCCTTAAAAGACCCGGTAAAGAATGTATGGATTATTGAGTGGGCTATGATTGCTTGCGTTGCCGTTATTCCTTTGGCTTTTATCGCAGGTCCGATAAGGCAAATCCCATTCTTTCATATTTTAATTGATTGCAGTTTTGGGGTGCTGGGATTAATTCCATTGAGCATTTGCAAACGATGGATAAACCGGCTGGCAAAGCAGCAGGCTAAGTATTATTAATGTGCCCTGTTTTTATTAAACCTTTTTGCAATAACCGCCAGTTCCTGAACCGATAATTTAGAAGTGGCTTTTAATATTTTTATAAACGCATCCACTTCTTTTGGTTCAGAAGGGCAGCCTATATTATTGCCGGGAATTTTTAAAGAACTCCCATCGGGCCTTATAAAACTATCAGCTAAAAGATTGCCACCTGAATCCATCACCAGCCAAAAAGGTAGGCCAGCTTTATCACCTTTATATTGTGTACTAAGTGCCGCCGCACCTGGGGTTTCCAGGTTTTTATTTTCAGGAGATTCCTGCACGGTAAAGTGTATGGTTACATAATTATCCAAAAAGAATTTTTTGGTTGTTGCATCATTCATTGAGCTATCCATTTTATGGCACCAGCCACACCAGCTTGCATGAAAAATTATAATTACATTTTTCTTTTCAACAGCAGCTTTTTTGTATGCTTCTGTCAGCATTTCTTTGGCAGGTAAATTGGTTTGCGCTGCTGCAAAAACTGATACTGCAACAAAAGCAAAAAGTAAGGAATACAATTTCATTTTGATGGATTAAAAGTGATAAAAGAATTATAAATAGGTTGACATTTCTTGTTGATATTGCAACGCAATGGCTCTTGCTTCTGCTGCAAAATCTTCTTTTTCGCTGGCATAAATAATGGCACGGCTGGCGTTTACCAAAAGGCCACAATCCTTATTGAGTCCATATTTACTTACTTCTTCCAAACTGCCACCCTGGAAACCAACGCCGGGAACCAATAAGAAATGATTAGGGATTATTTTGCGGATAGCTTCAAGGCCGCTGGCTTTAGTGGCGCCAATAACAAACATCAAATTGCTTTCATTGCCCCAGGTACTTACCGTTTTCAACACTTGTTCGTATAAAAAATGATCGCCTATTTTTTGTTGTTCAAAATCTTTACTTCCGGAGTTGCTGGTTAATCCCAACACGATCGCCCACTTGTTATCAAACTCCAAAAAAGGACGCACACTGTCTTCACCCATGTAGGGAGCCACGGTTATGGCATCAAAATTTAAGGTTTCAAAAAATGCCCTGGCATATTGTGTGGAAGTGTTGCCGATATCGCCCCGTTTGGCATCTGCAATAGTGAAGTGCTCCTTCGGGATGTAGTTCCCGGTTCTTTCCATAATGTCCCATCCTTTTGCGCCCAGCACTTCATAAAAGGCAGTGTTGATCTTATAGGCGACACATACATCTTTTGTGGCATCAATTATCTGCTTATTAAATTCAAATATGGCATCCGGATGTGTTTGAAGATGCTTTGGGATTTTATCAAAATCAGTATCAAGCCCCACGCAGAGGTATGATTTCTTTAATTGTATTTGATGGATGAGTTGTTGTCTTGTCATAATAATTAAATGTTATTTTTATCAATGCCAGCTTGTTTAAGGATTGCTAAAATGTTCCTTTCTTTACATCTTTGCTGCCATGTACGGGTACAATAACAGTAATATTTGTGGCTGAATTATAAAAAATCTGGTGAGAACCTTTTGAACGTTTAAAAATAAATCCATTCTTTTCCAAAAGCTTAATTAAGTGCTGTGGAGATGGGTTCATGCAGTTTGTAGGTTGATGGAGTATTCCAGGGTATTGCTATTGTCAGGTATAAATTCTCCTCTTGATTGCAATTCTTCTATATATAATTCAATAGATTCTTTTGCTATTATTAATGCTTCATCAACGGTGTCACCCTGTGTAATGCAACCGGGCAATGCCGGTACGGTAACCATATATCCCCCGTCTTCTTCTTTGTTTAATAGTATTTTGTAGTTGTATTGCATAATAAAACTTCATCACAAAAATAAAAAAATAAAATCAAATCTTATACTTTGTTTGTGCCCATCAGCTTTTCCATTTCGCCGGCAATTTTTAATGAATTTTCATCACCCGCTTTTTTTAATTGCTCAATGATATTTATTTGTTCTGCCGGGCTTTTGTTTTGGCTTAATTTAAAAACATTGTCAATGCTTTCAATGGGTATGGTAAATCCGATAATTGCTTTTAACATTTGTCCCACATATTCTTTTGGCATGGTGTTGAATGCTGCTGCAGTTGCTGTGCCTTCGTATTTATTGGTAACCGCTTTTATTGCTTCGTAAGTTCCTTCATCATTGGTAAAAGTAATATTGCCTTTTGCATGCACTGTCATGTAATTCCAGGTAGAAGCAGATTGTGGATTGTTATACCAGCTTGCACTTACATAACAATGCGGCCCGGTAAAAATTATCAGCACATTGCTATTTTTTACAAATGCTTTGTGGTGATCGGTGTTCTTCATCAGGTGGCCCGATAATACTATTTTACCATCATCCGCAACTACTATTTCTAAAGGAATTTGCGTAGCCACAGGATATTGTTCTCCCAAACCAGTAATGAGGGCGAAAGAATTGGCTTGCATAAAAGCAATTACTTTGGTTGCATCTTTTTCAGTAAAATAAGGAAGGCTATACATTAAGCAGCATTTAAAATTTGTTGTAAAATATCAGCAAAAATATAAATTTCTTCAAAGCTATTGTACAATGGAACTGGCGCCACCCTTATAACATTTGGTTCCCGCCAGTCTGCAAAAATACCAAAGGGCAGCAGGGTATCAAAAACAGCTTTGGCATTGCTGTGTACAGAAAATGAAACCTGGCAACCTCTTTCATCCGGCTCGGAGGGTGTGATGATTTTGAATTTTTCCACTGGTTGATTGATATGGTTGAGTACAAAAAATAAATAGTCGCTTAGAGCTTTACTTTTAGCTATCAAATTATCAAAACCTGCGGCTTCAAATACTTGCAGTGAAGCCTTGTGTGCAGCCAGCAGCATCATAGGCGAAGTACTCATGGCCCAACTTTCTGCAGTGGCGGTTGGGGTAAAAGTATTGCCCATTTTAAAACGGTTAGCTACATCATTACCCCACCAGCCTTCCAGCCTTGGTAGTTCTTTATTGCTAATATTTCGTTCATGTACAAACGCTCCGGCAATTGCACCCGGACCGCTGTTTAAATATTTATAGTTGCACCAGCAGGCAAAATCTACTCCCCAATCGTGAAGTAGCAATTTAATATTTCCTGCTGCATGTGCCAGGTCGAAACCTGCGTATGCACCGGCTTTATGCGCCGCTTCAGTAATGGCCTGCATATCAAAAACCTGCCCGGTATAATAATTTACCCCACTAAATAAAACCAGGGCTACACTGTCTTTGTGGGCTTCAATGGTTGCAAGAATATCTTCTGTGGTGATGAGTTCTGTCCCTTCTTTTGGAAACACTTCTATGATAGCATCGGCAGCATCAAAGCCATGTAATTTTACCTGCGATTGAAAAGCATACTGATCTGATGGAAATGCTTTTGCTTCGCAGATGATCTTATATCGTGTGGCAGTTGGCTGATAAAAAGAGATCATCAGCAAATGAAGATTTACTGTAAGGTGATTCATTGTAACCAATTCTTCTTTTTTTGCGCCCATGATATCGCATAACAACGGTGTAATTTTTTGTTGATATTTAAGCCAGGGATCGTTGCCTAAAAAAAATCCTTCTACGCCAAAGTTTGCCCAGCCTTCCATAATTGCCATTACCTCATCTTGTGCAGTTTTTGGTTGCAGGCCGAGGGAATTACCTAAAAAATAAATTGCTCTTTTGCCTTGTAAGTAAGGTGCATAAAATTGTTCCCTGTAACTATGTAATGGGTCGTTGCTATCCAATGCCTGAGCATATCCTAAAGAAAATTCATGCTGCATAAATAGATTGTTGTTGCTGTTTTTGCCGATAAGGCATTAAGACATTTTTTGATTATTTTATCCTAATATTTTGGTGCAGTTTCTATTTTCGTTTTTAATTTGTATGACTTAAAAGGCTTTAACGCCTAAACGGCTAATTAAATAAATTAGGGTAGTCAGAAATGATTCCATCTACACCCATCTCTTTTAATTCATTTATTTTTTTAACCTCATTTACTGTCCATGGAATTACTTTTATGTTTTGCTGGTGGCACTCTTCAACCAGTGCTTTATTTACCAATGAGTTTTCGGGACTGTAAATAGTGGGGATAAAGCCCAAAGCTTTTATTTGTTCTTCCACCGAACGCTTATCGAAATTTTCAATCAGCATCGCCGTTTTTATGTGGGGATAATGCTGGTGCAGGTATTGAAGGCTCCTGAAATCGAAGGATTGAATGATGACATAATTTTCCATTTGCTTTTCGCTGATCAGTTTCATCAGCAACTCAACAAATTCTGCGGGCCCGGGATGATAGATGTTATCTGTTGCCGGCATGCATTTGGTTTCTATATTAAAAAATGGATAGCCCCTTTTACTGGTGAGCATATAATTTTTTACACTGTCAAACAAATCGCTTAACAATGGTTTTGAAACGGGTAACCTTTGTTGTTGCGGAAACCGTGGATGCGCCTTCAGCCCTACATCATAGGTTTTGATTGAATCGTATAGCATGTGGTACATGTTATAATTCCGTTCGTCTTTTTGTTCAATAAAGCTGCCATCGGGTTTGGTGGTTATTTCGTGGTTGAAGAAAGGTTCATGCGATAAAAATATTTGTTTGTCCTTACTGATGCTGGCATCCATTTCTAAAGTGGTTACACCAAGCTCCAATGCTTTTAGCATAGCAGGTATGGTATTCTCGGGCATTAGTCCACGGCAGCCACGGTGGCCTTGCTTATCAAATGCTACTACCACTGCTGAAGTAGAATTTGATTGTAAATTATTTCGACTAATCATTTTTTTATTTGAAGAGCAGGCGTTAAAAATAAGTAAAAAAATTACTGTGGCTATTTTTATGCAGGATGGCATTGCTAATGTTTTAATGATAAACTTTTTAAATAGGAGTCCTGAAATTCGGCAGGTATGCGAGCAAGTTTAGAAGAAGTACCAAAGAGCTATTTTTGTACAAGAGGGCGATGCAACGATGGCCCACATGGCTTCTTAGCCCGGACAAAAATTTATTTACTAAACCTACTCTACCATTTCCTGTATTTGTGTTGGCTCCAGGTTAGCATTTCTCATGGCAATACCACGGGTGGCATTGGCTGCAAAATCGAGGAATGCTTTTTTGGTGATCTCATCATTGCTTACCATAATAGGTATTCCAATATCTCCGCCTTCACGAATGGTTTGCACAATGGGTATCTGGCCGAGGAATGGAATATCAAATTCTTCAGCCAGGTTTTTACCACCGTTCTTTCCAAACAGATAATATTTATTGTCCGGTAATTCTACAGGGGTAAAGTAACTCATATTTTCAACCAAGCCAATGATGGGTACTTTTAGCTGGGCCTGGCCAAACATAGCGATGCCTTTTTTTGCATCGGCCAAGGCTACTGTTTGCGGTGTAGTAACCACAATTACCCCGGTTACTGGAACTGTTTGTACCACTGTTAAATGTATATCACCGGTACCGGGTGGCATATCAATTACCAGGTAATCCAGTTCGCCCCAGTCAACATCGCTTACAAACTGACGGATGGCACTGCTCACCATGGGGCCACGCCAAACCACTGCTTGTTTTTCATCAACAAGCAATCCAATACTCATCATTTTTATGCCAAATTTTTCTATGGGCACAATCCATCCTTTACCTTCTATATCTCTCATCATCGGCCTCTCTCCTCTAACGCCAAACATAATGTGCTGACTGGGGCCGTAAATGTCAGCATCCATTAAACCTACTGAGGCACCCCCTTGCGCCAGTGCCAGCGCAAGATTGCAGGCAACAGTGCTTTTACCTACGCCGCCTTTTCCACTCACTACAGCAATAATATTTTTTACGCCGCTTAGAACTGTTTTAGCATCTTTACGGTTGCTGCTGGTATTGCTTGAGAAATTTACTTTTACAATGGCTTCTTTATTTACCAATAATTTTACTGCATTGATGCAGGCATTCATAATGAGGTCTTTTAAAGGACATGCAGGTGTAGTGAGAACTACCGTAAAAGATACTTCACTGCCATTAATTACAACATCTTTCACCATATTCAAGGTCACCAAATCTTTCCCCAGGTCAGGTTCCTGCACATTGCTTAGCGCCTTCAGTATATCTTCGTTCGTCATCCGTTCAATTTTTTGTTAAAAACCATCTTCTGCCGCAAAATTAACCATTGATGCCCTTACTTTGTTTATTAATTAAAGAATGTTGTTATTTTTGGATAGGCATTTTATTCTTTAACCAAACGTTGCTGCTTCACTTCACAAACGGCTTTAGCCGGGGAAGGCAATTATTGAATTTTTTTGGATGAAACTATTTTTACGATACATTTTAATAAGTGCTTTATCAATTCCGGTTGCTGCTAAAGCACAATTTGAAACATTTAAAGACTCGGTGGTTCAGTTGTACGGTGTTGTGATGACGGCTGATAGCTTGCAGGCATTGCAATCTGTTAGTGTGGTGGTAAAAGGGCAAAACAGGGGTACAGTTACTAACAGTCAGGGTGTATTTAGTATTGTTGTTTTAAAAGGAGATGCGATTGAATTTACCAGTGTGGGTTTTAAACCCAAAATGGTGATTGTTCCCAAAGATATAACGGGCAACCAGTACAGCGTGTTACAATTAATGGTGACAGATACAGTGTTTCTTGCAGCTACTATTATAAAATCAAGACCTACCAGGGAACAGTTTGAAAGAGATTTTTTGAATACCAAAGTACCGGATGACAACCTTGAAATTGCCAGGCAAAATAATGATGAAGGCAGGCGCAGATTGCTAATGGCCTCATTGCCCAGGGATGGCAAAGAAGCGGCGAATACTTACTTAAGTAAACAAGCAGCTAAATATTATTATGCCGGACAGGCACCTCCACAAAATATCTTTAATCCTTTTGCATGGGCAGATTTTATTAAGGCCTGGAAAAGAGGCGATTTTAAAAAGAAGAATTAGTTATTACTTGCTTATGGTAAAAAAGTTTTTACCACATGGATAATATGTTGATTAGCGATAACATTTTTAATCCGCTAATTTTGCGCTGCCTGCATTTATAAAGTGCAGCTAAAATATTTTGGGAATGACTTTTTTTCTGATTGGTTTTATGGGCAGCGGTAAAACGCATTGGGGTAAAATATGGGCTACAGTTCATGGTTTTACATTTATTGACCTGGATGAAGTAATTGAAATAACTGAAGGAAAATTGATTGCGGATATTTTTGAACTCAAAGGCGAAAAGTATTTTAGAACTTTAGAAGCTGCAGCACTAAGATCTTGTAGTGGCCTAACCAATACCATTGTCGCCTGCGGTGGCGGTACTCCTTGTTATGAAGAAAATATGCAGTGGATGAATGAGCAGGGGATAACAATTTACTTGTCAACTACGGCTCCGGAAATTTTACAAAGAGTTTTAACAGAGCAGGAAAAAAGACCTTTGATTAAAAAGATGAACCCTGCAGAATTACTTTTTTTTATTGAACAAAAGTTAAAAGAAAGGGCTCCGTTTTATAATGCCGCAAAATCTATTTTATCAACTGCGAATTTATCAGAAGATTCTTTTGGAGATTTGTTAGCCACACTGCAATCCACTTCTTAAAAATATTTTGATATGCAAAAAGGGTTTATAAAATTAGGTGCATTGTTAGGTGCATTGTCTGTTATTTTAGGTGCTTTTGGTGCCCATGCATTAAAAGCGCTTATTAGCGAAAAAAGCCTGGCTATTTTTGAAACGGGTGTTCGCTACCAATATTATCATGTAGCCGCTTTATTGATCACAGGCATTTTATACAAAGAGTTTCCGAATAATTTTTTACAATGGGCCGGCCGTTTATTTTGCCTGGGGATATTATTTTTTAGCGGCTCGTTATATCTTCTGGCATGTATTAACATAGCGGAACATACAGGCTTAAAATGGATAGGTGCCATTACTCCTTTGGGGGGAATTTGTTTTATTGCAGGTTGGCTGTTAGTGGCAACAGGGGTTTCAAAAAAAATAAATTTATATTGAACTAAAGAAAGTTACCATCCTGCTATTTTATTTTCTATCGAAAAATAATACCGGAATTTATGCAAGTGCATGCGTTTTGTCAAACCTATATAATTTCGCCCATATCTTTTATTGTAAATCATTCAAATTCTGCCATGTTGCAGTAATGGATTTATATATCTTTGTTACTAATGGCCAGCAAAGTGAAATTAGCTAAATCCAAAGCTCCCGGAAAGCAGGGATTAAAAACCGAAACCGAAGAAAAAGTAGTAGTAAAACAATTACTTAAAGATGAGCGTACGCATAAAATAATAGGCACTCTTTTTTTATTAATATCCTTTTTATTATTCATTGCATTTACTTCTTATTTATTTACCTGGCAAGATGACCA
>JANYFT010000127.1 GCA_025359625.1 Ferruginibacter sp. | reverse complement strand
CGTTAAGAAATCAAGGCTGTTTGAGCCAGCATAAATTTCAAAGTATTTTACTCTGGCGGCGAGTTCCTTGATTTTAGGCTTACATTTAAAATTTCAGCCTTTTTATTCGGAGCCTTGATTTTTTTTGTTTCTTTTTTTTATTAAGAAAAAAAAGAAAATAGGGTCTAACACAATAAAGTAAATGCTTTGCGAACTAAAGGCCTAATTCTATAAAATATTTTATCAACCGTCAATAAAAACATCAGCGATTGTTACTTGACTAAAACTAAAAACCATCAAATGAAAAAATATAAATTACTTTTTCTTGTGATCACTTTGTTTTTCAGTTATTCATTGAGTGCCCAAAAGCTGGGTATTTTTGATGGGCATGGAGACATTGGTACCAATGTGAAACCAGGGGCGGCTACTTACATTCCTGAAAGCGGCCAGTATGTAATTTCCGGTGCCGGCGAAAACGTTTGGGCCGATCATGATGAATTTCATTTTGTATGGAAAAAAATGAAAGGCGATTTTATCTTATACACCAAAGCTGATTTTCTTGGCAACTGGGTAACCTATCACCGCAAAGTTGGCTGGATGGTGCGTAAATCACTCGATGGTAATTCGCCTCACATCAATGCGGTGGAGCATGGAGATGGTTTAACCTCATTGCAGTTCAGAAGAACAGCGGGAGCAGTAACGGAAGAAATTAAATCGAAAATAACCAAAGCCAATGTGATTCAGTTGGAAAGAAAAGGTGGTACATATACAATGAGGGTGGCAAAATATGGAGAGCCTTTTGTAACGGAACAGGTTGCCAATATCGACCTGGGCGATGAAGTGTATGTAGGTTTATTTGTTGGGTCTCATAACGCTGATGTAATAGAAACAGGTGTGTTCAGAGATGTGCGCATTACGGTTCCTTTTAATGGCGAAGCAGATAACCGTACACAAATGACATTGGGCAGCAATCTTGAACTGATGGATGTAGCAAGCGGTGACCGGGAGATCATTTATACAGTGCCATATTCTATTCAGGCACCCAATTTTACCAACGATGGCAAGAGCCTGATCTTTAACGGCAGTGACGGACTGATCTACAACTTTGACCTTAACAGCCGCACACCAAAGCTGGTGAATACTGGAAATGTAAAATCAAATAATAATGATCATGTACTTTCTTTTGATGGTAAAATGATCGGCCTCAGCAGCACCGTAAAAGAATTGGGAGGCTCCATTATTTATACAGTTCCATTAAGCGGCGGCACGCCAAAACAAATTACACCCAAGGGCCCTTCTTATTTGCATGGCTGGTCGCCAGATGGCAAAAGCCTGGTTTTTTGTGGTGAAAGAAATGGCGAATACGATGTATACAAAGTACCGGCTGCAGGCGGACCTGAAGTGAAATTAACTTCTGAAAAAGGGTTGGATGACGGACCGGAATATTCACCGGATGGCAAATATATTTATTTCAATTCCGTGCGTTCCGGCCTGATGCAGATCTGGCGTATGAAGCCGGATGGCAGTGAACAGGAGCAGGTAACCACGGATGAGTACAACAACTGGTTCGCACATATTTCACCAGATGGTAAGGGCGTGGTGTTTTTATCTTTTTTGAAAGAAGAAGTAGTGCCGGGCATGCACCCGCCTTACAAACATGTGTACATACGTTACCTGCCCGTTGCAGGCGGCACACCCAAAGTTTTGGCGTATATTTATGGCGGGCAGGGCTCCATCAATACACCCTCCTGGTCACCCGATAGTAAAAGGATTGCCTTCATCAGCAATTCAGATATGGGAATGCCTGGTCAAACCAAATAATGAATGGCATTGGTGTCGCAAACTTTTTTATTTCATTGATACGGCTAACCAATAAAGCAACCCTTGTATAATTGATAATAGAAATACCTGGTATTGTGCTGTTATTTGCCATGTTTTTATTTTTTTATTTACAAAAAAAATAACGGGTAGTGGAAATTGTATACGGATGAAGTGGGTATCCGCTTTGAATGGTACATGTTAAGGATTGATCAGTATGACAGCACTATGTCTGTAAAAATAGCAGGAGAGGGCACCTCCCTTGAATTGATCATACCTGCCGAACAGCAATATTATAATTTATCTGTTAAAGTGGTGATGGATAAAAAAGTAAAAATGGTAACGGCTAAAATGCGCCGCAGTAACAGTGTATAGCCGGAACACAGGAAAGTGGGCCGTAAGCATAACTATTTTATATGCCTTTGTATTAAGATCACTACACTTTTTTATGATGGGCATACAATTTTACAAAAACCCCCATTTCTATAAAAAAACTATTGGTTAATGTTTCTTTTTGCAACTGGCCATCTACTTCGTAATTGGCAGCATTTACGGGTATGGCCACCGTTGGTGTAGCATATAAACCCCATTTTTCGGTTTCGTACATTACAGGTACCGAGATCTCATAATCCAATAAAGCGAATTTATTTTTATCAGCAAACACAAGTGATTTAATAACACCGGAGTTGCTGCCGCTGCTGGCATGGCCTTTTTTATGGCTGATACTGCTTGTGCCGTTTCCTGCATTGCCGCTGGTGGTAGCAAAAGAAAATTTTCGGTTTTGATAGTAGGCCTGGTTATAATACTGTGTTCCTGCATTCATTTCTATAGAAGGCGAAACGGACCATTTCTTTTTATCAGGCCCCATTTCAAAATAGTGCGACAGCTTTACATTGGTAAAAATATCGGTATTGGTAGAAAATAAAAGCTCGGCCCCGGCATTGATGGCCACCAGCCCTGCATCATAACCCAATTCTGCACCGGTAATGGCTTTTAGTTCCGAAGCCACCGCATAACTTTGATCGGTATAAAAGAATTTAGAGGCCGTTATGGACGCTTCCAGTTTTTGGGTGATGTGAAAACTGTAGCCTGCTTCCAGCGTTACCAGATCAATTCTTTTGCTATCATTTGGGCTTACCAGTAAGGAAGCGCCAGCATCTATATACAAACCAGATTTGTTGAAATAGCCAACAGATGACCTCAAATAAGGTACTACCGATGAGTCTTTTCTGCCCGAATAAATGGCATTGGATAAATAGTTGGCATTTATTTTAAAAAACGATTTCTTCTCAATTGCAGAATCTTTTTTGTCCGTATCGGGCAGTATGTTTTGCGCATTTGTGTTGCTGTAAAAAAATAGTAAATAAAAAAATGCCAGGCAAACTTGTGGAAATAGTTTCATATTTTATTGTATTGTTTAAAGGCTAAACGTACAAAGTACATAAATATTTTATCCCTTGTTTTTTGTTTATGTAGAAACTTAGTATTGTAGAAGATACAAAGGATAATTTACAAGGATTTCTGTGGCAGTTAATTTTTTTTTAAAAAAAAAAGAAAAAAATAGGATAATGTATTTATTTAATCTATGTTTGAATCTCCATTCCTCATTTTCCAATCCTGTTGAATAGCTTTTCCCATTTTATTTTCACAATCCAACATTCAGTTAAAAGCTAATAGCTTCATCGCTTTGTGCTATTTTGTTTTTCAAATAAATTTATCAGTCACAGAATTTCCGGTCAGTTATCTTCCTCCCTTTTTTAAACAAATCAATTAGGTCCTGCTATCTTATCCTAACAATTCTATCTAATCAAAATAAACCAGGCAGCATGAAAAAATTTAAACTCTTCACAAACCAGGGAAAGGGGTTAATTAATTACCAATTCTCTAATTTGAAATTTTCTTCTTTTTTTGCAACGGTCATATGTCTGATCATAAGCTTTTTACTGCAATTTAATACTGCTACTGCGCAAGTAACTGTTTGTACAACTTGTACTGCTAAAGACATCAATGTGCTATCAGTAGAATTAGTGCAACTGAATCCGGCCTACGCTTCCAATCATTCATTACCCAAGTATTTATCGTTACCTGGTACCTGCTCAGGGGCTGAGCAGATAACCGGTGTATTAAAAATAACGGTAGATCAAAATGCTACCACCCGTTATGGGTTTCGTGTTTTCGGAGATATATTGGTTGATGGACAATATTCTTCTATGTTTAATTATTGTGACCCATCTGACTTTACCAGTGGAACTTCAAATATTTATGTAGAAAATTCCATCATAACGTGGACCTGTGGAACTAAACTTGAGTTAAATAATCTTTTTATTGGGTGGGCTATAAATAATGGATCTGACCCACTTAATCCTACTAGTGCTTGTACGCCAAATGATGCTTGTGATTTAGGGCCTCATTGTAAACAATTTAAATTGCCTGCACCCCCGATTGTTGTAGTAACTCCACTGAGCGTTAATTTTACCGCAACTGGTGCTTGCCCTGCAGGCAAAACTTTGCAAACTTATTCTTTTGATGCACTCGCTGTTCCCGGTGGTACGACCGGTGGTACAACACCTTATCCCATAGATGCATATAGCTGGACTATAGTGAACGCTTCAAATGTGCAGGTTGCAACTATGACAGGCGCAACCCCAACTTATGATTTTTCTTCATTAGGGGCAGGTACTTATACTGTTACTTTAACAGTAACAGATGATCTTCCTGCTGCTACAAGCACTAAATCAAAAACTATTACTGTTATATCATGCTGCATAGCGCCAGTGATCGGCAATCAAACGCCTTCAGCCATTTGCAGTGGCGGAAGTGTTACTTTAACAGCCGGTAATTTTAGTGGTAGTAATACCATACCTGCTGGCACTACCTATAGTTGGTCTGTACCAGTAGCGGCAGGCATAACCGGGCTTGGTTCAGGAACAGATCAAACGTCATTTACCACCGGAAGTCTCGTCAATACTACTACTAGTTCAATTGATGTAATATATACAGTAACTCCTAAATCTGCAAATTGTTCAGGCAATTCATTTACTGTTACTGTAACAGTTAATCCGGCTACAGCAGGCGGAAGCGCAGCAGCAGGTGCATCTCCGGTATGTTCGGGCTCAGGTACAACCATTACCTTAACCGGTAATACCGGCGATATACAGAAATGGCAATCGACCACCGACGGTACAACTTGGACAGATATAGCATCAACATCCAATCCGTTAACTACGGGTGCATTGACCCAAACAACGCAATTCCGTGCAGTTGTAAAAAGT
>JANYFT010000411.1 GCA_025359625.1 Ferruginibacter sp. | reverse complement strand
AAGGGAGAGGAAATAACTTATACTGCCGCTGACGGAACAATACTGAAAAGTTATGTTGCTTACAACGAAAATGAAAAAGGAAAAAGACCCGCTATTATTGTGGTACCTGAATGGTGGGGCAATAACGACTATTCAAAAATGCGAGCCCGTAAATTAGCAGAGCTGGGTTATATTGCCATAGCAGTAGATATGTATGGAGAAGGAAAATTAGCCGCCAACCCAACTGATGCGCTTGCTTTTGCAACGCCATTTTATAAAGATCCTCAACTGGGTAAAGGAAGACTTGAAGCTGCTGTAAATAAGATAAAAGAATACCCGCAAACCGATGCCACTAAATTAGCTGCTATTGGTTATTGCTTTGGTGGTTCGATGGTATTGAATGCTGCTAAATTGGGAATGGATTTTAAGGGAGTTGTTAGTTTTCATGGCGGGCTGGCTACAGTGCCCGCTACGGCAGGCACGACAAAGGCCAAAATTTTAGTATGCCATGGTGGGGCCGATCAATTTATAAGCGAAGCCGATATAAAAAATTTTAAAAGCAATCTTGACTCGCTGAAAGTGCCTTACACGTTCAATGTTTACCCTGATGCCACGCATGCCTTTTCCAATCCGGATGCTACGGCCAATGGTAAAAAATTCAACATGCCGATTGCATACAATGAGGCTGCCGATAAAAAATCATGGAACGACATGAAAGAGTTTTTTAAAACAATATTTTAAACCAGACATTGCAAGTGTTAACGGCTGTTTCAATTGAAACGGCCGTTTGTTTTTATAGCAAACAAGATACTTTTTGAATGATCATTTTTATCTTTACACAATGGCAGAAGATTTACAAATAGCAACAGGCACCAAACAGGAAATGTATGAAATCCTGCTGCCGCAAATAAAAGCACTGATTGATGGAGAAACAGACCTGGTGGCAAACCTTGCCAACATAGCTGCTGCGCTGAAGGAACAATTTGGCTGGTTATGGGTTGGCTTTTACCTGGTTAAAAATGACGAGCTGGTGTTAGGTCCTTTCCAGGGACCGGTAGCTTGTACACGGATAAAAAAAGGCCGTGGTGTTTGTGGCAGTAGCTGGCAACAGGCGCAAACATTGATAGTGCCGGATGTTGCCAAATTTCCAGGCCATATTGCCTGTAGTAGTTTGTCCGTATCTGAAATCGTATTGCCCATAATTCGTAACAATGAAGTGATTGGCGTGTTGGATGTAGATAGTGAAAAGCCGGATTTGTTTGATGAGACAGATAAGAAATACCTGGAACAAATAGTGGGTTATATAGACTATAGCTCATAGCAAAAAGAATAAAATAATATCCCTTTTTTTGAAGCCCTTAATCAGCGTCTTTATCTACCAGTTTAAATCCAATACCATGAAGGTTCTCAATTTTAATACTGTCATCTTTGGCAAATATTTTTCTTAACCTGGAAATAAAAACGTCTAGGCTTCTGCCAAAAAAATAATCATCCTGCCCCCAGATGGAATTGAGTATTTGTTCCCGTTTTAATACCTGGTTTTTATTATCTAAAAAGTATTGCAGCAACTCAGCCTCCCGTTGTGTAAATTCTATTTGTTCTTTTCCCTGTTGCAATAAAAAATTTGCCGGGTAAAACTGGTAACTTCCAGCCTTGTATATTTTTTTAATGTTCGTATTATTTTTTTTGCCCCGGTTGATAAAGATTTCAATTTTTAATACCAGTTCTTCAATACTGAAAGGCTTTACCAAATAATCATCAGCACCTAAACGCAGGCCTTTTAGTTTGTCCTCTTTTAAAGTTTTAGCCGATAAAAAAAGAATAGGAATCTCATGGTTTAGTTTTCTAATGGCTTCAGCCAAAGCAAAGCCATCCATACCGGGAATCATAACATCCAATATACACAGATCATATTCGTTGCTTTTAAATGCTCTCAAACAAGCGGCACCATCTGCATAATGGTCAACAATGTACTGGTGTTGCTCCAGGTTATCTTTAGTGAGGTATGCCAGTGTTTCGTCATCCTCGGCATATAAAATTTTTATCTGTTTCATGGCCTGTTTATTTGTATGCTGATAGTAGTGCCTTTGCCAACCGTGCTGTTCACATCCAGCTTCCAGTGGTGCAACCTGCAAATTTTTTGTACATAATACAAGCCAAGACCAAAGCCATTTACAGCCGACCTGTCCGTATCCGGCACCCGGTAAAATTTATCAAATATTTGTTTTTGATGTTTGGGTGCAATACCAATTCCATTGTCTTGTATCTGCAACCAAATATGTTCTTTGTCTTCTTTTAGAACTATTTTTATCAAGGGTTTTTTATTACAATATTTTACAGCGTTGTCTAAAAAATTGTACACAAT
>JANYFT010000396.1 GCA_025359625.1 Ferruginibacter sp. | reverse complement strand
TGATATTGAGGATGCACCACGTTTTCCCTGGCGGGGATTGTTACTGGATATCACCCTGCACTGGATGCCGATGGACGTTGTAAAAAGAACATTGGATGCCATGGCTGCTGTAAAGATGAATGTATTTCACATGCACCTTACGGAAGACCAGTTGTTCGGGATTGAATCAAAATCCTATCCACGACTGACCTCCGTGGGTGCAGAAGGTAACTTTTACACGCAGGAAAATATCAAAGAAATAGTTGCCTACGCAGATCAGCGGGGTATAAGGGTGGTGCCGGAATTTGATGTGCCCGGCCATTGTACTGCCATGCTAAAAGCGTATCCTCAATTGGCAAGTATAAAAAGAGATTATGAATTGCAAAGGTATTTTGGTGTGTTCGATCCGGCATTGGATGTTACCAAAGAATATACCTATGCTTTTTTAGATACGCTCTTTACAGAAATGAGTCGCATCTTCCCGGATGAATATTTCCATATTGGCGGTGATGAAAATACCGGTAAAGACTGGGAGCGTAGCCCCGATACAAAAGCCTACATGCAACAAAAAGGCATGACCACTTACCTGCAATTGCAGACAGAATTTATCAGCCGCCTGTTGCCCATACTGAAAAAAAACGGCAAGAAGATGATGGGCTGGGATGAGATATTGCAACCCGGCGTTCCGCATGATATTATGATCCAGTCATGGCGGGGAACAGCGTCATTAGTGGAAGCTGCAAAAAAAGGATATACCGGCTTATTATCAACAGGCTATTACATTGATCTCATTCAACCGACAGATTTTCACTACCTCGTTGATCCGGTTCCTGCCAATGCAAACCTTACTGATGAACAACAAAAATTAATTGTAGGCGGAGAAGCGACTATGTGGACGGAGCATGTAACACCCGAAACTGTTGACTCAAGATTATGGCCACGTACTGCTGCTATTGCTGAACGGTTATGGTCTGCTGCAACTGTAAAAGATGTGGATGATATGTACAGAAGATTAGATAAAATAAATCTCTACTTAGAAAGTCTTGGCACCACGCAGATAAAAAACAAAGGCATGCTGATGCGCAGGCTGGCGAATGGTTACAACACCACGGCACTCGAGGTTTTGGTGGATGTGATCGAACCATTAAAAATATACGAACGCAATGAGGGTGATACCATGTACACTGTTTTTTCTCCCTACACAAAGATTGCTGATGTTGCCACACCCGATCAAAAAGTAGCAAGGGAATTCAGGATTACAGTGGCGGCCTATTGTATTTCAAAAGATAAAAATCAACAAACCTTAATAATTGAAAAACTTAGTTTATGGAAAAAGAATGATGATGCTTTCAGGCAATTGATAAAGCAATCGCCAGTGCTGCAGGAGGCAGCTATTCTATCCACTAATTTACAACGTATCGCTACTATTGGCTTGCAGGCTTTGCACTATATTGCCACAAAGGCTTCGCCGCCTCCTGCATGGAAAACAAATTCCCTATCGGTAACTAAAAAAGCAATGCAGCAAGGCGGTAGATGCGAATTACAGGTAGTTACGGCTATCAATCAGTTGATTGATACTGCTGCAAAAAAAATATAATTAAACAATATTTTTTATCCAGAACAGACACCCAGAGGCTGTTTTTATCCAGAACAGATTAAATTTTTCAAACGCAAAAAATCAGCAGGTATACGGCTTTTAGTTTTATAAATACAAATTCCTTTTCCCCATTAATTTATCATGCAACTACTGGGGTGTAAAATCAATACAACTCATAAAAAGTACCTCTGCGTTTAAGAATATTCCCGTAATTTTTTTAGTGCTCACAGCGATGTGGCAGAACTGGTAAAAGATGCAGGCGCAGATTATATGTTGAAAAAACCTTTTGAATTAACTGACCTGCAAAACGTTATCGCATTGGCCATTGCCGAAAAAGTATAACAATTATTTAGTAAGCCCATTTAAGAAACGGGCTATGACTTACTATAGAAAAAATAACATCAACATTTTTTGGGGCAGTGGCGTGTAGCAGCATTTAGGCAACGAGTGCTTCCTGTGGGTATTTTATAATTACGGTGATGCGGTGCATTACAATCAGCAATGGATTTTAAAACGTTAGCTAACAAAACAAAAATGTTTATCACTGCTTCCAAACTGCCGCAGGACCCTCCAATAACAATTAGATCAACCCCGGAGTTATTTGTTTTTTGCGACATACTTTTTCTGAAATGGTTCCCTTATATCCTGTAAAAAAAATTACTCCAGCTCTAACAGGCAGTCAACAATTTATTTTATCCAGTTAAATTTATAATCAAGTGGTGCTTTCATACCGCGGCCTGCAACTTTCCTGAATCTTTCGGGAAGTGCCATAAGGTAATCCCTGGCTTTTTCGCCCGGTTCATTAAGATTACTTATGTTGGCAATATTCCATTCTGTTATCAGGGAATCAAGTATGTTGGTGTAATCCCAACTGGTGTATACTCCAAGGCGTTGGGCAGCATCGCTAAAATGAGAATAAGTGGTGCCGATATTCTCTCCGGCCTGGCGTAAAAAATGAGCGGGCATAACTATTTTTCTACGCATCATATCTTCAAAAGCAACCATCATTTCGTTGGGGTCTATTTCAAATATGCCCGATACAAAACTTTTGTATGCCTTTGCATGCCTCGCTTCGTCTGATGCAATTACGCCGCAAATTTTAGAGAGCTGAACGCTGCCATGTTTTTTTGCCAGCGATGCTGTACGCCGATGAGAAATATTGGTAGCCAGTTCCTGAAAGGAAGTGTAGACGAAGTTTTTATAAGGATCTGCACCTGTTCCGATATCAAAGCCATCTGCTATTAAATATTGTGTGCTTATCTCCATCTGCCGCATATTTATGCGGCCGGATAAATAAAGGTATTTATTTAAAAGATCTCCATGTCGGTTTTCTTCTGCAGTCCACATGCGCACCCATTTGGCCCAACCCTGTGGCTGGTCTTTTGTGATGCCTTCTACATCCATCAGCCAGCTTTCATAAGTCGGCAGTGCTTCTTCTGTAATAACATCTCCCACCAAAACAGCGAGGTAATCGTAGGGAAGTTCGCGGCATTGCTCCTGTAAATCTTTTACCTGTGCAATAAAATTTTCCGAAGAACTATCCGGCAAAAAATCTGTTGGTTGCCAGTTGGTATCAATATTTTTTAAATATTCCGCTATAACACTATCAATTTTTTTTGCCAAAAAATTCATTACCTCAATCCTGCTTTGCTTATTATTAATCATAATGGGTTATAACAATTGTTATAATAAATAGTTGTTGTATTTCACAAGGTAAAGGTGTTAAAGGTACGTTTTTTTAAAGAATTGATTTTTAGGAATAAGGTTTTAAAACTTTAAAATATTTCTCAACAACATCTGGTTGATTGTACAAAGTGATTAGATACCATACTTTCTTTTAATATCCCTGTCAGTTTCTCTTTCTTTAATGGTTTCTCTTTTATCATATATTTTTTTGCCCTTACCCAATCCAATCTCCATTTTAAAGAAGCCTTTATCTGTCAAAAAAATTTTTAACGGAATGATGGAATAACCTTTTTCTTTGGTCTTTGCTTCCCATTTACGGAGTTCTCTTTTATTAAGCAGCAATTTGCGTTCCTGCAATGGGGGATGGTTATTATAAGTGCCAAAACTATATTCTGAAATATGCAGGCTTTTTACATATAATTCACCTTTATCAAAATAGCAATAGCTGTCATTGAAACTGGCTTTGCCACTACGGAGGCTCTTTATTTCGGTACCTGCAAGCACAAGCCCTGCTATGTATTTATCTTCAAAAAAATATTCGTGATATGCCTTGCGGTTAATTATTTCCAAACGGTTGCTTTTTGCAAAAGTAGGGATTATCAGTAAATGTAACCAGTCTATATACTTCGGGCAGAAGGGGTGAACCATTAAAATTGTATTAGAACCAAATAGCTGTTTGCTTTTTATTATTTCTTATTTTTAAAAAGCTATTGATGGTAAACATTTCTCAATGCACCTGTAAATAAATTTGTGATGTGGATTTACATTAATTGTAACTTGCCGCTTTCTGCAACTGGCTCAAATTTTCCCATGACGATAAAAAATGTTTTCAAAAAAATACTGCTTCTTGGTTTTTTCTTTTATTTACCCTTTACCACAATGGCCTGGGGAATGCTGGGGCATCGTATAATTGGTCAAATTGCTGATAGTTACCTGAACGCCAATACAAAAAATGCCATTTATAAAATTTTGGGTACAGAGTCTGTTGCAATGGCAAGTAATTGGCCTGATTTTATAAAAAGCGATACCGGTTTTGCATATCTGTCGCCATGGCATTATGTAAATATTAAAGCAGGAATGACAATGGAGGAAGTAAACAGCTTTCTTGATAAGGATACTGCCGTTGACGCATACACGAAAATTAATTTTCTTGTTAAGCAACTGAAGAATAAAAAATTACCCGCTACCAGCAAAGTATTTTATTTGCGGCTTTTTATACATATTGTTGGCGATATACATCAGCCATTACATATTGGCAGGCTGGATGACCTTGGAGGAAATAAAATAAAAGTGTCCTGGTTTTTCGCAGCCTCTAACCTGCACAGGGTATGGGATGAGCAGCTAATTAATTTTCAGCAGTTGAGTTATACAGAGTATACTAAGGCAATCAATTATACTACTGCTATGCAAAGACAGAAGTGGCAAAAACAAAATTTAAAAGAATGGATGTACCAATCCTATCAGTTGGCAGAGAATATCTATGCTGATATACAGCCAGACGATAAATTAGATTACCTATATAATTTTAAATTTATTAATATTCTGAATACACAATTGTTAAAAGGAGGAGTTCATTTAGCAGGAATATTGAATGAAATATTCAGCACATAAGATAGATAGATCCTTCGCCTTCCTCTACAATTTTCGTGCTTTATATGTTACCCTAGATAATAGTCTTCTTCATAATATTTTTCTATAGCTACCTGTATTTTAATAACATAGTTAAGTTGACCACAATTTTAATTCCATGGCTTTTAGTTAAGTAATTCTCCTTCTAACCTCTTTTATTATCTCCAATTCATCAACCTATTTTACCACTTGTACTATTGTTTAAATATTTAAAAGTCAATTTTTAGTAAAAATACTCTTGATTATCAAGTAATTAATTCATAACATACTATTTTATACAAACTATTACTATAAAATAAATGGTACTTTATATTGCATAGTACTAAAATTGTTATTACCTTTGACTTATCAAATCAAACAAAAACAATTAAAAATTAAAATCATGAAAAAGTTCCTTTCTGCAATCTACGCCGCCGCATTGATCCTGATGATCCCTGCAATATTTATTGGTTATTTATATAGCAATAACACTTCCAATACAGAGGCGCCTGAGGTTAATCAAGCCAAAGCTTCCTCAACAGTTAATATTGATGAAAGCGGTTTTAAGCCCGGTTTAGTGTTTGTTTTAAAAGGAGTGTAAATATTTTAAGGGGATTACCAATATTTGGTTCCCCTGCCGGATGCTTTGTAATTTTACTTGGCGATTGTTAATAGTAAAGAAGGGATATAGCTAAAGTGAGTAAGATTAATTTCTACAATTAAATTTAGGATTCATGATTTTGCTCCCTTGGTTGGATAGAGACTTCTCCATGACCCTTGTCTTTTTATATCTGAATTCATTTGGTGAATTTAAGGACACTCCATGGTTTCGGTGATAGTCACTGCCAGGCTTAGTGTTGCTCTGGTAACCCTGATTTCAAGGTTCTAAAGGATGGCACAATTAAGGCTATAAAACTGCTATATCTGGAACAATTATTATTATCGCCTTAGTTATGTTACTTTCTTTTCCCCGACAATAAGGATAAATAAAATAATAGCAATTAACATTGCAAAAGCTTGTTCTTATATTCCTTTAAAGTTTTGCCGAACCAAGCTTACATTTCAATTAGAATATGATTGTTGAGTTCTCTTTGGGTTATCATTTTTTTTCTATAATTTTTCTACCCTTATTTTCGTGCATAATAAATTTTGCACCACCGGTAACCAATCAGCAGATGATAAAACTAGCATATTTTGAACGCAGTGATTTTGATCAATTAATGGAATGGATAAAAGACGATGAATTATTAATGAACTGGTCAGGTTCCTTATTCAGTTATCCCCTTACAACAAAAAGTTTAGAATGGTATATTGATAATGTAAATGATATCAATAATTCTGATGCTTTTATTTACAAAGCCGTTGATATAACAACAGGTGATACCATTGGTCATATATCGTTGGGCAGCATTAGTAGAAAAAACAAATCTGCCCGAATAAGCAGGGTGTTAGTTGGTGGTATTGACTGCAGAGGTAAAGGTTGCTGCCAACAAATGGTAAAGGCTGTTTTAAAAATTGGCTTTGAAGATTTGAAATTGCATCGTATTAGCCTTGGTGTGTACGATTTTAATACAGCTGCTATCAGTTGCTACCAAAAATCAGGTTTTGTAATAGAAGGTACTACAAGGGATGTATTGAATTATAAAGGTAAATGGTGGAGCCTTGTTGAAATGAGCATTTTAGAATATGAATGGAGAAACAGGATATGATTGATTTGTAAATGGGTTCAGGGCAATAGTCTGATAATCGATAGTGCCTATGATCGCCGGCTACATGCTTTTTGAATTACCTTACAATAAAAAAGGGCCAGGATAAAAATCCAGCCCCGTTTTAAATCCAATATCCTATGAAAAACCGATGTAAAAATAATAACTTATTTTGAAATAAAAATACCCAATAGTGGTTATTTTTATACTAATTTTTCAGGTTAAGAAATTATTAATTCTGCGTTTAGGCGCTTCTTCATCCCTGTTATTTTTTGTTCAACATCACCAGTCAAAAAAAATTAACTGGCAATTTATTTTTATCAAGGCAATGAAACGCCATAATAGTTTTAACCAATTTTTACAAAACAGATTGCGGGCATTTCTACCTTTTTAAATTCATTGGTATTGCTGTCAAAAAAACGAAGTAATACCACGCCATCGGCACCAATACCTGTAACTACTAACTGAATATTTTTATTGGCTTTAAATACTACTACATCTCCAATTTCAAAATTATTGTTCATGATATATATTTAAAAGTAAGGTAACTAATCTTTTCATATCCACTCACATCTTACAAAATTAAAATACAAAGGCAGGTAAATTAATACAAGTAAAAAATTAATTTCCTGATGAGTTGTTGAATGACGGATGTATGCCGCCAGATATCATGGAAAAGAAAATGGATAACACGCTGAAGGCCGGTACTGATAAGGGTTTGATTTTATTTAAGCTATTTTAAGCGATGTGAAAATTTATCGTTTTTCTATAATAAAATTTTAATTTTTATTTAAAAAGCTTTTCAGTGTGCCCTGGTTCCAACCCTGCTTTTGTATAGCTTCTAAAATATTCATCAGCAGAAAGTACACCGCTGCCTTTTAATGTAAAAACAACTAGCAATACTAAAACTATCACAGAAAGAAGTAGCTCTGTGTTAGAAAAACTCATACCTATTTTGCTGTTTACAAAAAAAATCGCCCCAATAATAATAGGGATCTGTAACAGGCACATCCATCGGGTGAAAAGACCAACAGTGATAAAAAAACCTCCCAGTAAATTTAAGTATGTGATGATAAAAGCAATTGTTTGGCTATTGTTTCCCAGTATTTGTAAACCGCCCCCTTTCAACATTGTTTCAACTGCCACGGAGTCCTTAAAAAAAACCACACCTTTCCACAAAATGATAAGGCCAAGTGCCACCCTGAATAAAGTAAGCCATTTCGGTTGAGTAACTGTGTTGTTTTTTTGGAGTGGGGTAACTATTTCCATAACTGTTAATTTTAATAGTAATTAAATAATTTCAGTAACTAAAAATGCAAATGTTTTTCCAGGAATTAACGATATAAAGATACTGCTCTTTTTGGTACAACATCATCGCCTAAATATGCAAATGGTGGCAATAATAGTCCACCCTGTATATTTATGTATCGATTGATTTTTTCCAGATTTCCTTTACAATACAACTCCCACAAACCTAAATGAAATTTATATTAGGTGAAAATTTCGGGGCTGTATATACGAAGCGCATAATTTAAATAAAGTTCATTTCGGTTAACACTAAAACAATATTTTAAATACCATTTCGTCGCAACCTTTTTGCTTTTCATCTCATTTATAAAAATTGCTATCTTTGGTTTAGATAGGTTTGCGTTTCAAAAATTATTTACATAAAAAACAAGTTAGTATGAAAAAGATTATCTATCCGTTGGCAGCATTTATTATTATGTCGGCCTCAGCGTTTACATTTCTTCAATCACAGGATTGGAAAATTGCTGATAATTATTCTGTAAAATTTGATGGCGGAGATCCTTCTGGTGAATTTTCAGGATTAAAGGGCTCTATTAAATTTAATGAAGCAGATCTTCCCGGATCTAAATTTGATGTTACTATAGATGTAGCTTCTATTAATACAGGTAATGGCATGAAAAATACACATGCTAAAAGCGACAAATGGCTTGATGCCACAAAATACCCGGCTATTAAGTTTACTTCTTCATCCATCACCAAAGCCGATGCCGGATATGAAGCAAAAGGTATGCTTGATTTGCACGGTGTTCAAAAAGAAATTACGGTTCCGTTTACCTTTATCGGGAATGTTTTTTCCGGAAATATTGAAGTAAACCGGCTTGACTACAATGTAAATACTGCAGAGCCTGCACATGGCAGCGCTAAATTTAAAGTGTCAATTGTTGTTCCTGTAACAAAATAATAAAGGCATGTTTAGGAAAACATTTTTTCATAGTCTTATTGCGGGTTTACTGGCTTCCATAGCCGGCCTTATTTACAACCGCATTTATTTGTTTGCTACCGAGGTTGATTTTTCCAGGGTACTAAATACACGAAGTATCATTGGATTAAATATGATGGTGTGTTTACTTGCAGGCATATTGTATTGGGCTATGGTAAAATGGTTGAAGCAGAAAGGAGAGATTGTATTTAATTTTTTATTGTCAATTATTTCCTTTGCCTGCGTGATGATTCCTATATCCATTACGCTGCCATTAAAAATTCAGATGCCTGAATTGTTTCCGGGCCTTGCAGTACCGATGGTATTTTTTCCGGCAATGGCATGGTACACCATAAAACCATTGTTTATTTTGCCAGCAGCCATACGAGTATAGCTTTATAATATTAGCAACATTTTTTTCACCAGCGTTTATAATGAACGCTGGTTTTTTCTTTTTTGGGAATGGTAATTTCAACAAGAATATGCAAGTGTTTTTTTAATTTGTATCAGGCTATTTATATAACCTAAATTAAATTTTCTTAAACATACATCGAAGCAATAATTCCGGAAGGCATAAATGCCCTAATGGCGGCAGGTTTATAGTTGCCATTTTTACCAATATTATATTGCAGCGCAACTGCTACAATTATTAAAGAGCCACGGGGCATTGCTATGGGCAACTTTATTATTTGTTCAGGTATCTCCGTTGTAGAATACGGTATCATAAATTGCCTGGTTAAACTACCATTTTCCTCACCACTTTGCAGGGCACAGGATGCGGTTGTAATAATACAATTAATGGAGTTTGTTTGTGCAGGTGCAGCAAAGCTATTTGCTGGTATAAAGGCAGGTAAGTGTAACTGTAACAGGCCGTCATTAACAGGTATTACACTCAATGGTATTTTACATCTTTCGCTTAAACTGCAAGTTTCATTAAACTGAAAACTTTGTACAAAAGGCAGGTCAGTAGCGGGTTGAAGCTGTTGTAAAGTGTTTAGCTGAAGCCATTTCATAAAAGTGCCGGCAAACCTGTTTTGCATTTTTTTATCTTTACTAAAAGGTATTGCTGGCTCTAATAAAAAACGAAACATCCGCCCGGCTTTTGAAGCAATTGCAAAATTGCTGCTTCGTATTTTAGTAGCTGCAGTTTGCTTTACAAGTACCGGCACTGACCGTATGTAATATCCTTCGTTTAGCTTGTAATATATTGCATTACCTTGCCTGCCATTATAATATTGATTTGCTTGCTGTGCCATAACAGTTTAGATTTTGGTTATTGTAATTATTAAATTTACGAAGTTGGTTAATGGTGTATTTCTTCGTGTTTCCTTCGTCTTTTATTTTGGTCTCCTTCGGGGTAAGTGCACCATTTGGTGCACTTACCCCGAAGGAATAACGAACATGTTATGAAGATGGTATGTAGAAGAGAGGGTTTAATTTATAATTCCTGCAATATACCTGGATAAATTTGTTAGTGCTATTGGTGAAATTGGTGCAGGGAAATGATCTTGCTTCTCAAGCCAACTTTTCTGGTAATTTTTTTTGTATTATTAGTTATAAAACTTTCATAAATTTATCCCTGCTATTAACGAACTTTTACACATTGCCATTATTTCATTAAAATTTACCGGCTTATCTTCTTTAAAAAACTATCAACATGCAAAAGAAAAATCAACAGCCATCCAGGCGAAATTTTATTAAACAAATAGCCGGCACCACATTGGCCCTGGGTGCAGGATCGCTTGCCGCTTTTGCTGCAGAAGAAAAAACAGAAGAACGCATTATCCGATATCAAAAAACAATTTCATCAAACGACAGGATCAATATAGCAGTTATTGGTATGGGCATTATGGGTAATAACAATCTTAACACGGCATTAAAAATTCCCGGGGTGCAATTGGTAGCCGCATGCGATTTATACAGCGGCAGGCTTGAACGGGTAAAGGAAGTACATGGCAATGATATTTTTCTCACCAAAGATTACCGAAAAATTTTAGAAAGAAAAGAGGTGGATGCAGTAATAATTGCCACCAGTGATCAATGGCATGCACGCATTACAAAAGAAGCTTTGCAAAAAGGTAAACATGTGTACTGCGAAAAACCAATGGTTCATTTTATTAGTGAAGGCCAGGGAGTAATAGCAGCCCAAAAGGCAAGCAATAAAACATTGCAGATAGGAAGCCAGGGAATTAGTGGACTTGTTTACGCCAAGGCAAAGGAATTGTATAAGTCTGGCGAAATTGGCAACCTCAATATGGTGAATGCTGTATACGACAGGCAAGATGCACTGGGTGCGTGGGAATATACAATGCCTGCTGATCAATCTCCTGAAACGGTTGACTGGGAGAAGTACATTGCAGGTATGCCGAAAATGCCCTACGATGCAAAAAAGTTTTTCTGGTGGCGCAATTACCGGGAGTTTGGAACAGGCGTTGCAGGCGATCTTTTTGTACACCTGCTTACCGGAACGCATTTTGTAACCAATTCAAAAGGGCCAGAATCAATCTATGCATCAGGTCAATTGTGTTATTGGAAAGATGGCCGCAATGTGCCCGATGTAATGACGGGTATTATGCAGTATCCTGAAACACCGGAACATTCTTCCTTTCAGTTAACCTTACAGGTAAATTTCGTGAGTGGAACAGGTGGTTCAGAATTAGTTCGGTTTGTAGGTGACGAAGGTACGATGGCTATTGGAGGAGATGAGGTGAAGGTACACCACAGTATCATGGCTAAAGCACCAGGTATAGGCGGCTGGGATGCACTTGAAACATATCCCAAAGCTATGCAGGAAAAATTATTACAGCAGTATAATCAGCAATATACTCCCGAACAACAAAAAAGGGTTACGAAGCCTGACATTATTTACAAACAACCAGGTGATTTTGATGAACACCTGCAGCACCACACCAATTTTTTTGATGGGGTTAGAACCGGTAAGCCCGTGGTGGAAGATGCAGTTTTTGGGTTTAGGGCTGCAGCACCCTGCCTTGCTTGTAATGATAGTTATTTTGAAAAGAAATTAATTAAATGGGATGCAGAACATATGAAAGTAAACGCAAGCAAATAAAAATAAAATATCTGCTATAGTTTTTCAATGTATTGTAACTTTTTTTATAAATTAAAAGAGATAAATGGATAATATTAAAATTGCTACCGCCCAGTTTGAAAATAAAAGTGGTGATAAAAAATATAATTTAAAAATGATGGAGGCCCTTAGCGAAAGGGCTGTTCAACAGGGAGCTTCCGCTGTAGCTTTTCATGAATGCTCTATAACAGGTTATTCATTTGCACGGCATTTATCCAAAGAACAATTGCTGGATATTGCAGAATATATTCCAGGTGGAGAAAGTATTGAAGCACTTACTGCAATAGCCGCCAAATTTAATATCGCTATTTTGGCGGGCTTGTTTGAAAAAGATGTTACAGGTAAAATATACAAAGCCTATGTTTGTGTTGACAAAAATGGCCTCGTTGCAAAGCACCGGAAATTACATCCCTTTATTCACCCGGATATTACTCCCGGCAATGCCTACACGATATTTGAATTAAATGGCTGGACATGTGGTATCCTTATTTGTTATGATAACAACATCATCGAAAATGTAAGGGCTACCAACCTGTTGGGTGCGGATATTATTTTTATGCCGCATGTAACCATGTGTACACCATCACCCAGGCCGGGCGCAGGTTTTGTTGATCCTGCATTGTGGGAGAAAAAAGAAACTGACCCTACCTCACTTCAGCTTGAATTTGACAGCATGAAGGGACGGCAATGGCTGATGAAATGGTTGCCTGCCAGGGCTTATGATAATGCGCTTTATGCCGTATTTTCAAACGCCATTGGTATGGATGATGACCAGCTTAAAAACGGTTGCTCCATGATAATAGACCCGTTTGGTGACGTTGTTGCAGAATGCAGGTCGCTTGGCAATGAAGTGGTAACGGCAACCTTTGATAAAGCCCGGCTGATAAATGCAGGAGGGTACAGGTATAAACAAGCAAGGCGGCCAGAGTTGTATGCATCAATAATAGGCGAAGCCCACGAAGCAGAGCAAAAAGTTGCGTGGCTAAATACCATGGAGAAGGAAGTGATTAATTGATATATTTATTATTACTTTAAAACGCTTTCTAAATAATTCTTTTTCTACATTTAAATCTACAAAAAATGAAACTGTCCAGAAGAAAATTTCTCGTAAATGGTTCCCTGTCATTGGCAGGAACCATGTTTTTATCCAACAATATTTTTGCCCATACGGGGGTGGGGGCCATGCCAATAACTATGGGTTTACAATTATATTCTGTTAGGGACGATATGAAAAAAGATCCCCTTGGTACCTTAAAGTTATTGGCTGCGATGGGCTACAAAAATGTGGAACATGCTGATTATGTTGACAGAAAATTTTATGGTTACTCAGCCACTGAATTTAAAAAAGTGCTGGACGATCTTGGTTTAAAAATGCCGAGTGGCCATACCGTTTTGTCAGACAAGCACTGGGATAAAGCTGCCAATACTTTTACAGATTCGTGGAAACAAACAGTAGATGATGCTGCAATAGCCGGACAGCACTATGTTATAAGCCCATGGCTGGATGAAGGCCTTCGTAAAGATTATGACGGGCTTCTTGGGTTTTTGGATGTATTCAATAAATCCGGCGAGTTGTGTAAAAAATCGGGAATGAAATTTGGCTACCATAACCACGATTTTGAATTTAAATATTCGCTGAACAATAAACAGATTTATGATATTATATTGGAACATACAGACCCGGCATTGGTGATTCAGCAAATGGATATTGGCAATATGTACGGGGCAGGAGGAAGGGCGCTGGACATTCTTAAAAAACATCCCGGCAGGTTCGAAAGCATGCATGTAAAAGATGAGATAAAAGCAAAAGACAAAGGGGAGATGAATGATAATTACGAAAGCACTATCCTGGGCAAAGGTATTTTACCAGTAAAAGAAATAGTAGACCTCTTCAAAAAATCTGGTGGCACAAAAGAGTTCATTATTGAGCAGGAATCTTACCAGGGAAAAACACCGATAGAATGTTTAGAAGAGGATTATAAAATTATGAAGGGGTGGGGGTATTAATTGTATAATTTTTTTTAAGCAGCAAGCTCAATAAAAATAAAAGGTATAAAAAATCCCTGCAGTATTTAACTGCAGGGATTTTTATTGTAATTGTATCTACACATTTATATACCAAACCATTTTTTATTTAGGAGTGCTTAAAATGCCTATTGCTATAAATTTATATTTTAAAGATAATGGTTTGCATGTACCATCTTAAAAATAAACTGACTGGTTAATAATAAAAACTAGTCTATTGTTTTGCCACGATAAATCATACTGAATAAGGTTGAATAAAAAACTCTCTTTAAAATATACCCTGCTTCTCTTAACTTCAATGCCTGTGAGATATATCTTTTTACTTTTTTACCTGCTCTGCAACCGATCAGTTTTTGCACAGCCAAAAACAGATTCTTTATTGCAAAACCTGCTGCTACGTAACAGCAGTGCATTGCTTCAGCAGGTATTGAAACAGAAAGATTCTTTCAGGTTACAGATAATTTATACGCAGATAAACCGGGATAAATACAATACCCCATCTTTTAAAAATTATTATTTTAACACAGATACCAATTTGTATTTTAATCCTGCCTCTACAGTAAAACTGCCGCTTGCCCTGCTTGCTTTGGAAAAGTTAAATAACCTGCAAGTAAAGGGCGTAAACAAATACACCGCTTTGCAAATTGACAGTAACTATGATGAACAGATAATTGCCCATACTGACAGTACCGCACAAAACTTAAAGCCTTCCATTGCGCAATACATCCGCAAAGCTTTTCTTGTAAGTGACAATGATGCTTATAATCGCCTTTATGAATTTATAGGCCAGCAAAACATCAATAGGAACCTGCATAATAAAGGGTATAAAAGCCTGCGCATCACCAGGCAGTTTCTCGGTTTAACTCCTGAGCAAAACCGGCATACAAACCCACTGCGTTTTATTAAGGAAGATGGCCGTTTACTTTACACACAGTCCGGTGCTTACAATACAGATTCGTTTTATTTTGGCAAAGTCATTAAAGTGGGCAAAGCCTATTACAACAGTCACGACAGCCTGGTGAATGAACCCATTGATTTTACAACAGTCAATAATGTTCCGCTTGAATACTTACAGCAACTGCTGCAGTCTGTTTTATTTCCTTCATCGGTGCCTGCAAAACAACGGTTTAATTTAAGTGAAGATGATTACAAATTTGTTTACCAGTATCTTTCTCAATTTCCATCAGAAACAAATTATCCAAAATATGATAGTGCCCGATATTACGATACTTATGTAAAATTTTATTTCAGGGATGCACATCCTCAACTGCCGCCGTATATCCGGGTGTTTAATAAAGTTGGCTGGGCCTATGGATTTTTAATTGATGTATCTTATGTTGCGGACTTTAAAAATAAGGTAGAATTTATGTTGACTTCAACGCTGTATGCCAACAGTGATGGCATACTCAAAGACGACAAATATGATTACGAAACCACCGGCTGGCCCTTTCTATACCAACTCGGCCAAACTGTTTACCAGTATGAGTTACAACGACAAAGAATGTACACACCAGATCTGAAAAGATTTAAGATGCAGTATGAAAAGCGTGCTGCGGATGACAGAAGGCCAACTATAAAAAATGTAGATAATTAAACTGCTGACCCACTGTTATTGCAGCAGTCATTGTCAAAAATTTTTGTCTGATCATTTTATGCATACTTGCTTATTGAATGATAAAAATACAATAAGCATTAAGATCGCGGCATTATCAACTTTTGTAGACTACTAATTTATCAGTCAAAGTTACTTGCACTATTTCATTTTCATAAATGCATTAATTAGTCCATTTGTAGACGAGTCGTGGGTATTTACCACAGCTTCTTTTAGCAATTCCGGCAAAATCTTTTTGGCCAAAACTTTCCCCAATTCAACACCAAACTGGTCGAAGCTAAAAATATTCCAGATTATGCCCTGAACAAAAATTTTGTGTTCATATAATGCGACCAATTGTCCTAAAGTATGTGGAGTAATTTCTTTTATCAAAAAAGAATTGGTTGGCCTGTTACCGGTAAAAGTCCTAAATGGATCTTTATCCTCACTTCCATTCATCAAAGCTTCAGGTTGTGCAAAAAAATTACTTAATAAAATATTGTGGTGCTCACCAATAGGGTTGTGAGAGATTGCTGGTGCAATAAAATCGCAGGGGATTTTTTGAGTGCCCTGGTGAATGAGTTGGTAAAAAGCATGCTGACCGTTGGTACCAGGTTCGCCCCATATAACAGGGCCTGTTGGATAAGTAACGGGCAGGCCATTTCTATCTATATATTTACCATTGCTTTCCATATTTCCCTGCTGAAAGTACGCAGCAAAACGATGCATGTATTGATCGTAAGGTAAAATAGCTTCTGTAGATGTGCCGTAAAAATTCGTGTACCATATTCCTATCAATGCCATCATTACCGGAATATTTTTTTCGAATGGTGAAGTGGAGAAATGCCTATCGGTTTGATATGCTCCCTTTAACAGGCTTTCAAAATTGTCATACCCAATAGTAAGTGCGATCGATAAACCTATGGCACTCCACAAACTATATCTTCCGCCTACCCAATCCCAAAATACAAACATGTTTTCCGGGGCTATGCCAAATTTTACCACATCTGCTTCATTAGTGCTTAAGGCTACAAAATGTTTGGCAACCTGTGCTTCATCTTTTGCTTGTTTTAAAAACCAATCCCTTGCTGTATGTGCATTGGTCATGGTTTCCTGTGTGGTAAAAGTTTTAGAAGCAATAAGAAACAATGTTTCTTCCGGCGTTACTTTTTTTAAAGTCTCACTAATATGAGTGCCATCTATATTGCTAACAAAATAAGTTTGTATACCATCTATCCAATAAGGTTTTAATGCTTCGGTAACCATTACCGGACCAAGATCGCTGCCACCGATGCCGATATTTACAATATATTTTATTTTGTTGCCTTTATAACCTTTCCACTCACCTTTATGTACTTTGGAGCAAAAACTTTTCATCTGTTCCAATACCTTAAAAACCTCCGGCATAACATCAGCGCCATCAACTAATACAGGTTCACCCGAAAAATTTCGCAAGGCAGTATGTAATACAGCCCTGTTTTCTGTTTCATTAATTTTTTCTCCGGAAAACATAGCTTCAATGGCATCATTCAGTTTACAATCATCAGCTAATTGAAGCAAAAGTTGTACGGTGCTGGAGGTAATATTGTTTTTAGAATAATCAAATACAATATCATCTGTACATAATGAGAATTTATTGAAACGCTCTGCGTCAGTGGCAAAAAGTTCTTTCATTTCTACGGTCTTCATTTCTGAATAATGTTGTACTAAAGATTGCCACGATAAAGTAGTGGTTGGGTTAATTTTGGGAAACATTTTTTTGAAATATTTTATTGATAGTATAATGAAAATCGGGCACGAAGATATTTATAAAACAAATAGTATGTAAGTCTGACTTACTAAACCTGCTATTAATGTCGATGAAGCTAAGGTAGCTTTTTAAAACATCAAGGTGAGGTGGCCAGATAGCAGCGGATTATCAAGAAGGAAATCATTTTTATAATTACTACAAGGCTTCAATAACTGTAATTAAATTCTTGATCATTGCTGGTGTAATGTCAAGATGCGTTACCATGCGAACCTGGGTTGCCGAGATAGGCATAGATAAAATAGAAAACTTAGCTAATTCATCTGCAAAACTTTTTGGATTGTAAGGGGGTAAAACTTCGAATATTACAATATTTGTTTCAACAGACATTATCTTGCCAACAAATTCTTTTTTGATTAAAGCTGCTTTAATCAGATCAGCATGTTGGTGGTCCTGCACTAATCGTTCGATATTATTTTCCAAAGCATAAATACCTGCAGCACCTAAATAGCCAGCCTGTCGCATACCACCACCAAATACTTTTCTTACCCGCCTTGCCTTTTTAATGTACTCTTTTTTGCCAAGCAGAAGGCTTCCTACCGGCGCCCCTAATCCTTTGCTGAGGCAAATGGAAATACTATCAAATATTTCGCCGTGCTGTTTAGGCGTTTCTTTTTTTGCAATAAGCGCATTCCAAAGTCTTGCCCCATCTAAATGTAACTTCAAATTATTTTGTAAACAAACTTCTTTAATTAATTGTAGATCAGCTATTTTGTAACAACTTCCGCCACCTCTGTTAGCAGTATTTTCTAAACTTACAAGGCTTGTTCTTGCTTTGTGAATATCTGATGGATTAATAGCTTCCAATACCTGGTCTGCAGTAATTCTTCCTTCAGCACCTTCAATTGTTTTCACCTGGCATCCACTATTAAAAGCAATACCACCGCCTTCATAAATATATACATGGCTTAATTTTTCGCATATAACTTCATCTCCTGGTTGTGTATGAACCTTAATACCTACCTGATTTGTCATCGTACCACTTGGACAAAATACAGCCGCTTCCATACCAAACATATCAGCCGTCATAGCTTCCAATCGGTTTATAGTTGGATCTTCGCCAAACACATCATCTCCCACAGCAGCCGAAAACATTGCTTGTAACATCTCAGTAGTTGGTTTGGTAAAAGTGTCTGACCGCAAATCTGTTATCATTTTGCGAAGTTACAATAGATAGAAAACGGATTGCCTGTATTTTATACAAATTTTAAGGAAGGATAAAATAATTTACCAGGAATTATTATTTACCCGATTGTAAAAAATATGATTATTCTTAAAAATTAAATATTGAATTTTGTTACCTTAAAAATTTATTGTGGAAATAGAACAGCCATTTTTTCATTTTCCCTATGAAATACAACATTTGCATAGTACATTTGCAATATTTTTAAGAAAACTTTTGTAAATTAACCATTCCTTTGCAACATTTTCTCGAACATTTTTGTCTATTAACCGTAATATTTCTGAATTAAAACAATCAAATGAGGCAACTTAAGATCGCAACGCAGATTACTAACCGTGATTCACAGGCGGTAGAGAAATATCTGCAGGAAATTTCCAAGATTTCAATGATCACTCCAGAAGAGGAGACTATTCTAGCTCAAAAGATTAAAATGGGCGACCAGCGGGCATTGGACAAATTAGTACAAGCCAACCTTCGTTTTGTTGTATCAGTAGCTAAGCAGTACCAGCATCAGGGGCTTTCCTTAAGTGATTTGATCAATGAAGGTAACCTCGGTCTAATTAAAGCAGCGCAACGATTTGATGAAACCAAAGGTTTTAAATTTATCTCTTATGCTGTTTGGTGGATACGCCAATCTATATTACAAGCTCTGGCAGAACAAGGGAGGTTAGTTCGTTTGCCACAAAATAAAATTGGTACTTATAATAAAGCTAACAAAGCTTATATGGCTTTTGAACAGGAACATGAACGTGAGCCATCAACTGAAGAACTGGCAGAATTACTGGAGATGAGCGAAACGGAGATCAACAATATTTTTCAAAGTAATACCCGTCATACTTCTCTAGATGCACCTGTGCACGAAGCGGAAGATGTGGCGATGGGGGACTTATTGAAAGGAGGTGCCGAGACAGATGAAGATGTAATGCACGATTCATTAAGAAATGAAATTCGCAGGGTATTAAAATCATTGAGCCCAAGGGAAGCTGAAATAGTAAATGCATATTTTGGTTTAGATGGTGAGAATGGAGTAACGATTGAACAGATTGGTCAAAAATACGACCTGACAAAGGAACGTATACGCCAGATAAAAGAAAGGGCTATTAAAAGATTACAAAAAGCAAGGTATAGCGGAGCTTTAAAGGCTTACCTGGGGTAAATATGTTTACAATGGATTTTCAAAAAAATCCCCGGTGAGTTAATTCACCGGGGATTTTTTTGAAAAGAGTTTTTTTTATTCTTACAAAATATAAAAAATAATCGCAGTCAATGTAAATCATTTTAATAGGCGATAATCCATTCACTGCTGAGTATTTTAATAAAACCTGCAGAGGAGTTAATGCTCAACCATTTAAGAAAAACCTTGTTATAATCTTTTATTTTTAAGTTATGAAAAGAGCAATTGTTATTGTTATATTATGTATTCAAATATCCGCTTGTGAAAAAAATATCAATTTTAACTTAAATACAGGCTTACCTACACTTGCAGTAGATGCACAAATTGAAAATGACAAGGCACCCATTGTTATCCTTACCAAAAGCTTTTCTTTTTTTGATAGCATAAGTCCACAGAAACTTGCCGGTTCATTTGTTCACAACGCTATAGTGACTATTTCCAATGGCACTTTAACGCATCAGCTTAAAGAGTATGCTTTTCCTGTTACTGGCAGCATTAATATTTATTTATACAGTATTGACTCGGCCAACCTTTCTACAGTTTTTATAGGTAAGTTAAATACCACATATACATTACACATCAGTTCAGAAGGAAAGGAGTATAGTGCTGTAACAACTATTCCAGTGCTGTCAAAAAAAATTGATTCATTATGGTGGAAACCTGCACCTTTTGCTACCGACACCAATAATGTTGTACTTTATTTAAAAGCCACCGACCCACCCAGGCTGGGTAACTACGTCCGTTATTTTACACAAAAAAATAGGGCTACTTTTTTACCAGGCGACAATTCTGTTTTTGATGACCAGGTAATTGATGGCAGCACTTACCAGTTTCAGGTTGATCCAGGTATTGATAGAAACAATAAAGTTTCATACGACAGTAATTATTTTAAAAGAGGAGACAGCGTAACCATTAAACTTTGCAATATTGATAAAGCTACCTATACCTTTTGGAGTAGCTGGGAATTTGCTTACCAAAGCATTGGTAACCCCTTTGCCCAGCCAAACAAAGTAATTGGTAATATTAATAATGGAGCTTTGGGTGCTTTTTATGGATACGCTGCTTTTTACAAAACATTAGTTGTTCCCCAATAAAAAAATCCTTACAAATATTTAAGGTTCATCTATAATTCAAATGACAGTTATCTGAAACAAAATAGTTATCTCTCATTTACAGAATAAAATTTTTTTATATACAAAATGAATTAAAAAATGAGTGGCACTTGCAAGTTAACTTCCCTATAAATTGAAGCAAAAATAGATTACAAATAATCGTGTAAATTTGCAGACCTATAAAAAATAAGGCATCAACAATAGTAAAAGATATATGGAAAATAGTAGTGTAGAAAAAGTTCATTGTTTAATTATTGGTTCAGGCCCGGCAGGTTACACAGCTGCCATTTATGCCAGCAGGGCGGGATTGAAGCCGGTATTGTACCAGGGCATACAACCTGGTGGACAATTAACAATTACTACTGAAGTAGAAAATTATCCCGGATACCCTGATGGTATACAGGGGCCAGACATGATGATTCATTTTGAAAACCAGGCAAAAAGAATGGGTGCAGATATACGGTATGGATTAGCCACTAAAGTAGATTTTTTTGCCCAGCCCTACAGGGTAGAGATTGATGAAGAAAAATGGATAGAAGCTGATGCAATAATTATTTCCACTGGCGCTTCTGCAAAATGGCTGGGTATTGAAAGTGAGCAACGGTTGAATGGCTATGGCGTTAGTGCTTGTGCAGTTTGCGATGGTTTTTTCTTTAAAGGAAAAGAAGTAGCCATAGTTGGCGCTGGGGATACGGCTGCTGAAGAGGCATTGTATCTTTCCAATATTTGTTCGCATGTACACATGATTGTTAGAAAAGGCGAGATGAGGGCTAGTAAGATAATGCAGGACAGGGTGTTGAATACCAAAAATATAAGTGTGTACTGGCATAGTGAAACAGATGAAATATTAGGTGATAAAAAAGTAGAAGGCGTGCGGATTAAAAATAATGAAACCAGCGAAAAAACAGAGATTGCGGTAAGTGCTTTTTTTGTTGCCATTGGCCATCACCCTAACAGCGATATTTTTAAAGACTGGTTAGATTTGGATGAGGCTGGTTATATTTTAACCATCCCGGGAACATCTAAAACGAATATTGAAGGGGTATTTGCTTCCGGTGATGTGCAGGATAAAATTTATCGCCAGGCCGTAACTGCAGCAGGCAGCGGATGTATGGCGGCACTGGATGCGGAAAGATATTTAGGAGCAAAAGTTGCTGTGCACCAAACTGGCTAATGGCTTTTAACAGATTACCTGCCTTTTATTGACTACCTTAATTTTTTATGATCTCGATGTTAACCATTCACCTGCATAGTTTAATATTCCATTCTTTTCATGGAATGTTTAAAGAAGAAAAAGTTTTAGGTAATGATTTTGAAGTAAATGTGGATATATCAATTGAGGCTCCGGCGAAGATCAACAGGCTTCATCAAACAGTTGATTATGTTGCTTTGCATGCTATCATCAAAGAAGTTATGGATATCCCAACAGCATTGCTGGAAACAGTAGTTCAGGATCTGTCAGAAAAAATTCAATTATTTGATAAAAAGATAAAGTCCGTTACCATCAATATCAGAAAATTAAATCCTCCCATTGGCAATTTCCAGGGAACAGTGGGCATTAGTTATTCGAAAGTATTTTAGATATGAAAACTTTATTGATCCTTTTTTGTACTTCACTTTTTTTAATGAAAGTATCCTCACAGGATATATTTTTATTAACCAAAGAAGCAAACCGGCTGGAAATGGTTCCTGATGAAAAAGCGGCTTTTACAAAATTTAAAGAGATATTAAAAATACAACCTACCAATATTTATGCCCTTAATAAATGCAGCGAATTGTGTAGTAGGATTGGCAAACGCCAGCTTGATAAAAAAGTAACAAATGATTACTATGAAGCAGCCAAAACCTATGCGGGTATTTCATTAAAGCTTGATCCCAATAACGCAGAAGGCAACTGTGTAATGGCAATTGCATTAGGCAGAAGTTCTTTAAATAAAGGTGGAAAAGAAAAAATTTTTACCGCCAAAGAAGTAAAAAAATATGTGGATATTGCTATAAAAAGTGATCCCAAAAACTACAAAGCATGGCATGTTTTAGGAAGATGGAATTATGAATTAAGTAGCCTGAATATTATTGAACGCAGTGCTGCAAAACTTTTATATGGAAGCATTCCATTAGGTACTATCAGGGATGCAATTTTTGCATTTGAAAAATCAAACAGCATAACGGATGGTTTTATATTGAATTATTTTGAATTAGCCAGAGCATATAAAAAAAATGATGAGAATACCAAAGCAATTAACACAATTAACAAAATGCTTTTGTTGCCCAATCATACAGAAGATGATGCTGCCATAAAAGAAGATGGTAAAAGATTACTGAAAGACCTGCAATAAAAAAACGAATAAATACTGACAAGTTCCAACCATAAAAATTATAAATTTTGGTTCAAAAAAATATTTACAGTTCATTCTTTTAATTAACTGCAAAGAATATTTAGTTCAAAAAGGCTTAGTTTATCTTTAAATATGAAAATATGATTAAAAAATGCTTTTTATTTTCTTTCCTCTACGCTTTAACGCTTAACAGTTTTGCCCAGGAAGTAAATATAGAATCCAATTATGATCCCCATACTTTATTCTCTCCTTTATTTTACGCAACCGGTGAAACTATTACCAGGGCCGCAACAGGTGAGCCAAATATTGGCTATTGGCAAAACAGGGCCGACTACCAGATCACAGCTTCTTTAAATGAGATTACACACCAGGTAGCAGGCACTGTTACCATCACTTACAAAAACAATAGTCCGCACGCATTACCTTTTTTATGGCTTTACTTAGACCAAAATTTATTTAACAACAAAAGCCGTGGGCAAGCCCGTATGCCGGTAGATAGCCGAAGCCGTTATGGCGATGCAAAAAACGGTTTTAATGGTGGGGATAATATCAGTAATGTTCAACTGAATAACGTTGCGGCCAATTACATTATCACCGATACAAGAATGCAGATACGTTTACCAAAACCCATGAGTGCCCGTGGAGATGTAGTTACCATAAAAATGGATTATAATTTTATTTTACCGGAATATGGAGCCGATCGTTGCGGTATTTTAAAAACTAAGAACGGAGATATTTTTACGGTGGCGCAATGGTATCCAAGAATGTGTGTGTTTGATGAAGTGCAGGGCTGGAATACTTTACCGTATTTAGGGCCAGGCGAATTTTATCTGGAGTATGGCGATTTTGATTTTACCATCACCGCACCGGCATCGCATATTGTGGTGGCCAGTGGCGAATTACGAAACCCTGCAGAAGTATTAACAGCCACACAAAATGAACGGTTAAACAATGCTAAGAAGAGTGATAAAACAGTGATGATCCGTACCGAGAAAGAAGTAGCTGATCCTTCATCAAGGCCAAAGGGGAATACGTTAACCTGGCACTACAAAATTGCTAATGCAAGGGATATATCCTGGGCTTCGTCTAAAGCATTTATCTGGGATGCTGCTAAAATAAATTTACCCAGTGGCAAAATTTCTTTGGCAATGAGTGTTTACCCGGTAGAAAGTAATGGCACAAAAGCATGGGGCAGGGCAACTGAATATACCAAAAACAGTATTGAAAATTATAGTAAAAGATGGTTTGAATTTCCTTACCCGGCCGCAACCAACGTGGCCAGCAATGTAGGCGGTATGGAATATCCCGGCATAGTTTTTTGCGGATGGAAAGCAACAGAAGATCAGTTATTTGGCGTTACCGACCATGAGTTTGGGCACACCTGGTTTCCTATGATTGTTGGCAGTAACGAACGAAAATATGGGTGGATGGATGAAGGCTTTAATACATTCATCAATTCGTTAGCCCATGATGATTTTAATAATGGGGAGTACAAGGAAGATCCTAAAAATATGGAATCCACGGCGCAGTATATGTTTGGTCCCGGTAGTGAGTCCATCATGAGTACCCCGGATGCTTTGAGAGAAGCCAACATTGGTAATGCTTTATATGCCAAACCAGGTTATGGTTTAGAATTATTACGCAATGAAATTTTAGGGCCAGACAGGTTTGATTATGCTTTCAAAATGTACATCCAACGCTGGGCGTATAAACATCCAACGCCCTGGGATTTTTTTAGAACAATGGATAATGTAGCAGGGGAGGACCTTAGCTGGTTTTGGAAAGGCTGGTTCCTGGAAAATTACAGACTCGATCAAGCCATCGAATCGGTAAAATATGAAAAGGATATTGAAACTAACGGAGCTATTGTAACCATCGCCAATTTAGACCAGATGGCCATGCCAGTAACCATTGCTTATGAAACAGTAAGTGGTAAAAAAGGTGTAATTAAATTACCGGTAGAAGTTTGGAACAATACCATAGTATGGAAAGTGAAATTACCTACTACAGAAAAATTAGTAAGAGTAGTGATAGACCCCAACAAAGTTTTACCCGATATAAATTTTGCCAACAATAGTTGGAAAGCAAATTAATTTAAGAAACGCTCTTATTAAATAAAAATTATACGATGTACAAAGCGGTTTTTATAGATATGGATGGCACCCTGTTAAAAAGTGATCATAGCGTTAGTGAAGTAACTAAACACGCAATTCACAAACTACAGCAAAAAGGGATTTTAGTGGTGCTTATTTCTGCCCGTCCCCTGCATGGTATATTACCCATTAGTAAAAAGGTAGTTACAGATGATATGCCGGTGGTTAGCCTTAACGGTGGTTATATTTTTCACAATAACGAGATCATCTACCAGGCGGCTGTTTCAATTCCAGATACCATTGCTGTTCATCAAGAACTAAAGGGTTTTACAGGCTTGTCAGCCATGTATTACAGCCAGATGGAATGGTTTGCGGAAGTAGAAAATGACCGGATAAAAAAAGAACAAAAAATTACTTCCGTTAAAATAAAAATTCAACCATTTCACGAAACCCTTCACCACTGGGAAGCTCAAAAAACAGGCCCTAATAAAATATTAATTGCAGGAGAGAAACACCTGATACTTGGCATTGAACAAAAACTGAATGAACTGCACAAAGGGAAATTAAACATCTTTAAATCGCAGGCCTCTTACCTTGAACTGATGAGCCTGGAAGCTTCTAAAGCAAATGCCATTGAGTTTTTGATAAGCAAATATGGGATTGATAAAAGAGAAACCATTGCTATTGGTGATAACTACAATGATAAAGGAATGATAGAATTTGCCGGCGTAGGTGTAGCGATGGGCAATGCACCCGAAGAAATAAAATCAGTTGCCAATTATGTAACGGATACTAATAATAACGATGGTGTAGCCAAAGCATTGCATCATCATTTTTCTTAAAAAGATATTGCATATAAATGAAAAAAATAGCCACCTGGAAATATTACCTGGCGGCTATTTTACATAGGAAATAATTTATTTAACTACATCTTCCAATTCAACCTCATCATCATTTAACTCATCCGCCAACAAGGCATTGTGCACCTCAAGGGTTTTCGATTGGCGCCGGTCTGTGTTAATGTCTTTAGATTTATTGATCATTTGTGCCAAAACATCCACACATTCACTAACCGATGTCTCAAAATATTCGCTGTTCTTTTTTACAAAATGGTCATTGCCCGGCACCTCTAACCTTATTTCGCAGTAATTATTTTCCGGGTTTGTTTCAGGCCCCATAAACAGTGTAACATTGGCCCTTACTATGATATCGCTTTTTAATGCGCTAACTTTTTCTCTTATAAAACTCTCTAATGTTTCTCCGGCCTTAAAGCCCAAAGATTGAATAATGATGTCCATATAAAATGTTTTAAATTATTAGAGGCATAGACTGTGCCAAAGGGATAAAAAGCTAAATCCATTTCAGGCATACCGTTAAATTATTGGTAGCCAAATAATTTACCTTCATACACTTTTAGCACGCGTTAGCTATCGGATGCAGTTATAAATTTTTATGGTTGTAATGATTTCCATTTTTGCTAACTTCCCTATATGAAACATTTTAAGTTTTATTCCAAAGAAGATATTTTATCCCTTACCCGTATTCGCCGATTTGAAACTAAAATAGGTGAACGGATAAAGCATGTTGTAAATACCGAAAACTGGGCAGAAGTTTTACAACAATCGGCTGCAAAATATGTACTGTTGGGCATTCCGGAAGATATTGGCATAAAAGCTAACTATGGTATTGGTGGTGCAGATACTACCTGGTTACCATTTCTGGCCGATTTTTTAAACCACCAAAGCAATGATTTTTTAACTGGTGAAGATATTTTACTGTTAGGCCATTTTGATTTTGGCGATATTAAATATCTGATTGAAAACACTGCCTATAACCAGGATGAATTGATAGAAGCTTACCGGCATGCAGTAAATATAATTGATGATGCAGTAGAAGATATGATAAAAGTGATTACTGCTTTTAAAAAAATTCCCATTGTAATTGGCGGTGGCCATAACAATGCTTACCCCATCATTAAAGGAACAGCTAAGGGATTATGCAAAGCTGAAGCAATTTCACTGGCACAAATAAATTGTATCAATTTAGATGCCCATGCCGACTTTAGCGTTACAGAAGGAAGGCACAATCGCAACGGCTTTCACTACGCAGAAGAAGATGGTTATCTAGGTAAATATTGTATCATTGGCGTTCATGAAAATACCATTTCGCAAAATGTTTTAATGGAGGTTCACAACAATCCCTTTATTGATTACATTACTTATGAAGAAATATTTATTCACGAAAGAAAAAATTTTATGCAGTCTGTGGCACATGCCACTGGCTTTACAGAAGACTCGTACACGGGGATAGAATTAGACCTGGGTTGCATTGAGCAGGTATTGAGTAATGAAATGATGCCCTGTGGCATAACAGTTTTGCAGGCCCGCCAATACATTACATTTACGGCACAGGATGCCAAAGCTGCCTACCTGCATATTTGCGAAGGTGCTACACAACTGGCCGATGGCAGAAAGGATGAAACTACCGGTAAACTGATCAGTTACCTGGTGAGTGATTTTATAAAAGAATTATCGCAGGTATAATTTATTGCAACAACGCATTGGCCATTTCTTTTTCAGTTGCTATACCATCTTTGCGCCACACCTGTTTGCCATCTTTAAAAATAATAAAAACAGGTAATGCGGTTATCGAATATTGTTTTAATAAATCAAGATCGTTTCCTCCATCCACTTTCACCAAATTAAATTTGCCGGGATTATTAGTCTGCAACTCTTTTAAAACAGGTTCCATTTTTTTGCAGGGCGGGCACCAGACTGCACCAAAATCAACCAATACAATTTTTGAAGCATTGATGGCGGTGTTAAAATCTATTATAGTCATTTGTTTTGCAGCACTTGCACCTTCTAAAGTTTTATTTCCAGCCTTCCAGGCATTGATACCACCCTTTAACTCGTATACATTTTCAAAACCCATCGCTCTCATTTTTTCTGCGGCAGCAGCACTTCTTCCACCTGCAAGGCAGTATACATACACCGGTTTATTTTTATCAACAAAAGCGATCCTGCGGCTAAATTCTTTTTCATCGTTCCAGTTGGCAAGGAGTGTATTTTTTATATGCCCTGATGCATATTCTCCCGGCGTTCTTACATCTAATATTTGAACCGAGTCTTTAAGAACAGCCTTTTCAAATTCATCTGCGGATAAACTTGTCGGGATTTGTGCACTGCAGGAAATTAAAAGAAAAACAAAAAGACATGACAGGATTATGTGGCCGCTATTTTTCATAGAATTATTTTTGCTAAGCTACAAACAAAAAAACCATCCGCTCCGCAACGAATGGTTTTTAACATATTTTGAATTTATTAAAGAGGAGAAAGGTACTGTGCGTAAGCATATCCTTCTTCGCCATCTTTTGTTTTAACTTTCCACCAGCTATCATCTGTTTTTTCTACCAGTGTAACTACTTCGTTATGCGCTGCTTTGCCAACTATTTCTCCATCAGTAGTAGGTGTACTCCTGATATTAAGATTGGTAGCGTCTGTAGTTACTTTCAACTGTGCTCCGGCATCCGCTTTAATATCAATATTCATCATCAAATCCCCGCTTGCCATGTTGGGATCAATTTTATTATACAATGCCCAAAGCGCATCATAATCAACAGTGCTGTTTGCAGTACCACTTACGTGTAAAACACCAGCTTGTTCTGCCACAGCTAAGTTAGCTACACCCATAGTGGTTGCGCTTTGTATCAACTCAGCATATTTTTCCTGAAGTGCCATTTTATTTAATTTTTAGGTGATGATAAATTATTTTTTGTCTGTTAATTTTGATACATCAGATTTAACTTTTGCAGAGGCCAGCATCTGCATGATTTTCATCCTGTCTGCTTTGGTTACTTCGCCGGAAAGCATTGCTTTTTCTCCTTCAAATTCAACAGTAACTCCTTTAATATCTTTTAAACCATCTGTTACTTTTTGCTGGGCTGCTGCGTCTAAAACAGTCGTTACCGAAGCAGGTGCGGCAACTGGTGAAGGTGGCGGCGCTGGTAATGTGAAATTATTTACAACAGATTTTACGCCCTTGACTTCTGAAGCTGCTTTTTCGCAGGCGGATTTGCACATTTCATCTTTGCATTCACCACCTAATGTAGCAACTCCATCCGCTACCGAAACTGTAGGAGTGCCGGTCAGCATATCAGGCATCGCTTTTAATTTGGTTTCTACAGCTGCTTGAATGTCTGCATCTTTTGGTTTACAGCTTACAAAGCTTACGGTTGTTACAATGGCAATTGCCATTAATAGTTTTGTCAATTTCATGATACTAAGTTTTTTGTTTAAATGATTATTGTTCAAAGAAAGGGAAAAATGTACTGACTTTAAAAAGTTATTAGCAACAAGCAATATTGATACCATAAATGTACTGCTTATGAAGGTTCAAAGGCAAACTTTTCTTTTAGTGTTTCCACAACATTAAAAATAATGGGGCAGATGGCATAATACATCAGCAACCCAAAAACCCGTGAAGTGAAATTGTCTTTGTGTAAATGTGGAAACTCCCTGCATTCTGTAAAACGGTTTTCGTAAATAGTGCAACTGGTACCGCCTAAAAAATGACAGGGTATGGTGTTGATGATCATCTTGCCTTGTTCACTTATTTCTATATATTTATCTTTTACAACAGCCACTTCCATTTTAAAGTGAAAGGCCAACGAAGCTGTTTCTTCAGGTGTAACATTTATCATAAGCGATCTGCAGCAATTACCACATTGTGTGCAATCTATTTGTGGAGTGATGGCCTCATTTAACTGGTGAACGATTGAGTCTACTTGCTTTCCATCCTGTTGTTTAAGAAATATCCTGAAATGGTCATTTTCCGCTTCTTTGTCAGCAGCAATATGTTTGATCGTATCCAAATCTGTTATTAGCGGCACTAGTTTTTTTTTAATCATTAAAATATTACAGGCAAGTCTTTCATATCCTCTGTTGCAATTGTTCTGCTCAGTTGCTTTTTAATGAGGTCGGCGGCAGCACGCTTATTTTGCTTTTGCAAAGATTCATACAAGCCTTTCAAAGACCAATGATTATTTGGATTTTCTTTTAAGTCTTCTTTAAAAACAACTGCAGCTTTTGAATAAGAACCCGCCTTTAAAAAAACCGCTCCAAGATATGTCCGAGCAGGCAACGGCCAATCTTTAGGTTCATTATAAATCATTGCGGCTTCATCATGTATGGCTTCTGTAAACAATTTCACTGCGGTTGAGAGATCATTTTCCTGTTCAGCAATAATTCCTTCCAGCAATTTTTGGGCAACTTTTGCAGCATCTGCCGGTGCGTTAAATGGTTGCAACACCACCAGCATATCCGGTTGATGCATATTTTTATTTACCCAGGCTAATTCTTTCCTGGCCTCATTGATATTATTTTTTCTTGCCAAAGCAATACCTCTTGCCCAATGGTGCAACACATTTGCATACACATGATTTTCAGGGATTGAAGGAGCGTTTAACACCGCATCCCATTTACCAAAACGAACATTATTAATCACGGGTGTCATATACACATATTGCACGAAAGTGCCGAATGGTGCAGCGATGGACATAAACGAAGTATCAAAGCTTGCCCTGCATGCATCAGCACTTTTTGCACTATACTCATATCCTGAGCCCATCATGGCACAGGCAGCCAGCATATGCAGATTATGGATCATGTAGAGTGCTGCACCGGTGGCAACTTCCGGAAATATAGCGAGGTAATTATTGTATCCTTTCAGCGACATTTCATTCACTTTTATTCCTTCCTTATACATACCGGTACGAATGTAAATATGTGAAGGCATATGCACCATATGCGAAACCGAAGGCATTAATTTCGACAACAGGTCTGCACTATGCAAAGCCCGTTGTGGATTACCAGATCCTTCAACAGAATGAATATAATAATGATTGGCCCCGGGGTGAAGCGGTGATTGCTGCAACGTTTTTTCCAGCACTTTCAGTATCAGGGGAGTCCATGCCTGGGCATCACCATTATGCTTCCAATAATTCCATGGATGCTGGTTCATCATGGCATCGGCATACAGCGCTGCTACATCAGCATCGTCGGGAAGCTGGAGGTAAGCTTTTTGCATTTCATCGGTATACAATTGATTTAAAGAAGCCCTGCTCACTGTGCTATCGGATATGTACCGGACAACCATTGCTTTTATTAAAACTTTTTCTTTTGCACTGCCATTGGCAGATAATGAAAGTGCTTTTTGTGCAGCAATAAAAGCACCCGGAGTAGACGAATAGGCAAAGTCATTTATGTTGGGGCCGTAAGCCAAAGCCTGAGCCCAGTATATCATGGCATTGCTATCGTCAAATTGTTCTGCTTTTTTAAAAGAAGCCATCGCTTCAATGATGTGAAAGGAATAATACATATTGATACCCTGCTGAAAATACAAACGGGCGCTATCGCTTTTTGATGCAATAGGCCATTGGTAATTGCCCCAGCCTTGTAAAATGCCAATGCTTTTTGCCAGGCTATCACTATTCAAATGATTCCAGTCGGGGCTGCATTGCACCATGAATTTATCCTGTAAAGCTTCCTGCCTTGAAATAAATTTCAATGTATTATTTCCAGTCCCTGACATCTGCCGAAACGCATATAAAAAAAGTAATCCAATAAAAGCGGCGGCAATTAATATTTTCTTTTGCATTAAAATAGCTTGTTTAAACTGTAGCAGGCAATCAAAGTACATTATTTTTTTCTTGTAAATTTTATTTCCATGGTTTTTATTTCAGTGCCATTCCTCATTTCATACATCTGCATTTCCTGGTTGTCGTTGTCTGTAAATTTCACCAGTTCCTTCACGGCCATATCCTTGCCAGTCATAGGGTCAACGGCTTTACCCTTAAACTCAATTGATCTTGTTGCTGCATTCCAGGTGCCTTCCAGCGTCATGGTGCCGGTGCCAAAATTATCTATCCAGGTGCTGGTAAAAATCTTTTTTGCATTATCGTATCCCAGTAACGACATTCCTTCAAAAGGCATACCCATCATCATACACGTAGTTTTAGACAACTGGTATCTTCCCCCCATTATCATTTCGTTGGTAACCGTTCCCGTGCTTTGTGTAGGTGGGGTTTTAGCGTCCATCCACATGGTGATTGCGCCGCTCCATTCCCCGTTGGCGGACGCTATCATTTTATGCACTTCACCAGGTGTCATGTAATCTTGCCAAACTTTCATACCATCATCATTTTGAGCGAAAACGTTGGTGGTAAATAATACCGATAGTAATGTGATAACCGTTAATGACTTTTTCATATTATAGTTTTTAGGTAATCAAAATACAGATTATTTATTTTATTAGAAAGTTATTTTACCATTTTTTTAAAAGGATCTATCTTTCAAAATACCTTGAAAAACTTTGTTTCATTTTATCATTTTTACAATCATGACCAGGTAATAAAAAAGTATTGTCCGGGCTAAGAAGCAATGTGGTGCTTCGTTGCATCGCCCTCTTGTACATTTACAACCTTTTGGCACTCCCCCCTTAATCCGAATAATTTCCCTGTTGATTACAGGCTCTATTGAATCTAGTAGAACCCGTTTTGCAACAACCAGGATTATCATACATACCGCCGCAGTAGGGGAGATGGACTTTTTTTATACACAGGTGTTAAAAACACGGCGCAGTATCTCAATATTGGTTTACTTATATTTGCTTCAATTAAAAATTACTAAATAAATTAGTAGCTTGCGCCCGTTGTCATATTTATTCTGGAGTAATTATAATCCGTTTGAATGATACGCCGTAGATAAAGATACACATAGGTATGCGGCACAAGAGGGCGATCCGCTACAGCGGGCAAGTCGTAAGGATGCTGATTAAGAAACAACTGTTTGGGCAATAAAATATATAATGGCAGAAAGAGAAAAAATATCGGCTGATTACAACGAAGACTCGATAAGAAGTTTGGATTGGAAAGAACATATCCGCCTGCGGCCAGGTATGTACATTGGAAAACTGGGCGATGGCAGCAGTGCCGATGATGGCGTATATGTGTTGATGAAAGAAGTGATTGACAACTGCATTGATGAACATACGATGGGTTATGGTAAACATGTAGATGTTACCATTGATGGCAAAACCATTACAGTAAGGGATTATGGCCGTGGTATTCCATTGGGGAAAGTGGTGGATGTGGTGAGTAAGATAAATACTGGCGCTAAGTACGACAGCAAAGCGTTTCAAAAAAGCGTAGGCTTAAATGGCGTGGGCACCAAAGCGGTTAATGCGCTGAGCGATTATTTTAAAGTGTCTGCCTACCGGGAAGGCAAAGAAAAAACTGCCGAATTTGCAAAGGGCGTGCTAACAAAAGAACATAAAGAAAATAATACCAAAGAAGAGAACGGAACCTTTGTAGAATTTATACCGGATGAAAGTATTTTTAAAAATTTTCATTTTGTACAGGAATATTTAGACAACCAGTTTTGGAATTATTGTTACCTTAACGCAGGCCTGGTGATGAACCTGAATAACAAACGGTATGTAAGTAAAAATGGCCTGCTCGATCTGTTGCAACGCAAAACAAATGAAGATGAAATCCGTTACCCTATCATTCATTTAAAAGGCGAAGATATTGAACTGGCCTTAACCCATGAAAGTGCCTATGGCGAAGAGTATTACAGTTTTGTAAACGGTCAGTTTACCACCCAGGGCGGTACGCACTTAGCTGCTTTTAGAGAAGGCTATGTAAAAACCATCCGTGATTTTTACAAAAAAGATTATGATGCGGCAGACATACGGGGAAGCATCTGCGCTGCCATTTCGGTAAGGGTGCAGGAACCGGTTTTTGAAAGCCAGACAAAAACAAAACTGGGTTCTCAAAATGTGTACGAAGGCGGCCCGAGCATGCGCAATTTTATTGGCGATTTTTTGGGAAAAGAACTCAATAATTTTCTTCACAGGAATACCGCCACTGCGGAAGCTTTAAAAAAACGCATTGAGCAAAATGAACGGGAGCGTAAAGAGTTATCCGGCATTCGTAAACTGGCTAATGAAAGGGCTAAAAAAGCAAACCTGCACAATAAAAAATTAAGGGATTGCAAATTTCATTACAACGATGAAGCCAATGGTAAAGACAAGGATAATATTTTAGAGAAACAAAAAGAAAGCACCATTTTTATTACCGAAGGGGATAGTGCAAGCGGTAGCATTACCAAGGCCAGGAATGTAAATACACAGGCAGTATTCAGTTTGCGGGGCAAGCCACTAAACTGTTACGGCCTTACCAAAAAAGTTGTGTACGAAAATGAGGAATTTAACCTGTTACAGCATGCACTTAATATTGAAGAAGGTTATGAAACATTGCGGTATAATAATATTGTTTTTGCCACTGATGCGGATGTGGATGGGCTGCATATCCGTTTGTTGCTGATGACTTTTTTCCTGCAATTTTTTCCTGACCTGGTGAAGAATGGGCATGTATATATTTTAGAAACGCCCTTGTTTCGTGTACGCAACAAGCAGGAAACTATTTACTGCTATGACGAAACTGAAAAGCAGGCGGCCATAAAAAAACTGGGTAGCAAGCCGGAGATAACGAGGTTTAAGGGATTGGGCGAGATTAGCCCCGACGAGTTTGCCCGTTTTATAAACCGTGATATGAAACTGCAACCGGTGATGATGTTGCCCGACACCCATATTCAGCAATTACTTGAATATTATATGGGCAAGAATACACCAACAAGGCAGGAATTTATTATTGATAATTTAACGGTAGAAGTGGATTTGGTGGAAGAAGGTTTTAATTGATAATTTTAAAAGCCAAAATAACGCTTTGATTGGCAGAACTTGATTTGTGATGAATTAAAACAGAAAGTGTAAATTTGAGAAAATGAATTTTATGGAAGCTTTAAAAATATTTGATAAGGCAAAAGATGGCTACTTAAAAGTGGCAGTGCCTAAGAATTTTGAAAATAAGGAGTTAGAAATTAACGTAAAAATTGTAGGGAATAATACACCCATTGAAGAACAATATTTACAGAATACAGCGCAAAGGGGTAGGGCACTATCTGCAAGATTTGGCAAGGCAAAATTTAAAGATTACATAATAAGAGAAGATGATACCTACTATCAATAAAGTTTTTGTAGATAGCTCCTTGTTAATAGAAGCAGAAAAAGGAAATTTCACTAATTTTTTACAAAATTTATATTTCAATAATTCAATCCAGTTGTGTATTAACAACATAATTGTAAGTGAATTTTTATTTCATTTTATTGCCTTGCAAACAGGCAAAGCCCCATTAACGATTAAAGAAAAAAAGGGGATTTCAACAGTAATTGACATCTATAATGAAGATGAATTATTAACAAATTTTGAATTCATACCTTCTTCTAAAGATATCATTTCTATAGTGCCCAACTTTATGAGTAAATATAATTTGCTTCCCAATGATGCGATAATTTTAGCCACCTGTAAAATTAATAACATCCCTATGCTGGCATCGTCTGATACAGATTTTATAGTGCCTTGCAAAGTGGAGGGAATAACTTTATTAATACCAGAAAAAGAATGACAAGACTTCCCAAAATTTATCTGCAGAATAAACTTTAGTAAAGGTTTAAGGTATTAACTTTTCAATTAATTATTATAATTCACCAAAATATTTTTTAATAAAATGATTCACATAGTTTTTAATGAATTCGATATAAAAGTTTTAAAAGAGGCTGTTGCACTTGATGAAACATTACAGGGGGAAGTATTGCAAATAAAAGATGACTATGCAGTAGGCCCCTTAAATAGCATTTATATCGGCGAAGGCATAGAAGCCCGTAAGCAATGGTGGCGTGACGTGCTGGCTGGTGGTGATTATGATGGCAAAGCAGACAGCGGGGAAATTGATGATTACAAAACGGTTGCTGAACTGGTGGGCACCATGAGAAGGAATGAGGAAGAGATCATCTGGATATGGGCGGCACAAAACAAACACGATGTAAGCGGTTATTACTGGTTGTTGAAATATATGCAGGAGTTCCATGGAAGGGTTTTTATTTTATACCTCAACAACCTTCCTTTCATCAACGAAAAAGGAAATATATTTTATCCCAACTGGTTACACGAAATTCAGGCGAAAGAGTTTTTAAAAGCAAAAAAGCTGGCCAGGGAAATTACCTTAAGTGAGTTTGAAGTTGACCCGGATGAATGGACAAAATTGTGTGAAGAAAATAAAGGCGTTCGTTTGCTGGAGGGTGGAAAAAAACTGGGTCAGGAAGATTATGATTTTTATGATGCAGAGCTTTCCAAATTCATTACTCCCGACTGGCAGAAGGCATCTAAAATTATTCACCAGTTTTTAAATAAGGCCAAACAAACTACCGGCGATGCTTATGTTTTGTGGCGCCTAAAAGTAATGATAGCACAGGATATGTTTGATGTGCAGGGCAAGGTAGCGAACATGAAAGATTTTGAAATAAAGACTAAAGCCTGATCAATATGGATATTAAAGCCATTCATCATGTAGCCATTTTAACCAATAATTATGAACGCAGCAAAGCGTTTTATACAGAGGTGCTGGGTTTTAAAATATTGATGGAAACCTACAGGGAAGAAAGACAATCTTATAAGCTTGACCTGGCCATCAACGGACAATACCAAATTGAATTATTTTCTTTTCCTGAGTTTAAGGAAAGGGCATCTTTTCCGGAACAGAAAGGCTTGCGGCACCTGGCATTTGCAGTTGAAAACATAGACGCATCCGTAGCAGAATTGGTGGGTAAAGGGGTAGATGTACAAGGCATAAGAACAGATGAGTTAACTAATAAAAAGTTTTGTTTTTTTTACGACCCAAACGGGCAGCCGCTTGAGTTGTATGAAGTATAACGAGGAAATAACAAATGGCAACAAGTAAAAATAAAGAAGATTACATACACACCGACAGTGGTATTGGCGGGCAGTACAAAACATGGTTTTTAAATTATGCCAGTTATGTAATATTGGAGAGGGCCGTACCCGCCATTGAAGACGGCTTAAAGCCGGTGCAGCGCCGCATTCTGCATGCCATGAAGGAAATGGATGATGGACGTTTTAATAAAGTGGCCAACATCATCGGGCAATCCATGCAGTACCATCCGCATGGAGACATGAGTATTGGCGATGCATTAGTAAACCTTGGGCAAAAAGATTTACTGATTGAAACCCAGGGAAACTGGGGTGATGTGCGTACCGGTGATGATGCCGCAGCACCAAGATACATTGAAGCAAGACTCAGCAAGTTTGCATTGGAAGTAGCTTTTAACAACAAGACAACCGAATGGGCATTAAGTTATGATGGCAGAAAAAACGAACCGGTAACATTGCCCATGAAATTTCCGCTGCTGCTGGCACAAGGTGCAGAAGGCATTGCAGTTGGGTTGGCAACAAAAATTTTACCACATAATTTTTGTGAGCTCATTGATGCTTCCATCAAATATTTAAAAGGAAAAAAGTTTGAACTGCTGCCTGATTTTTTAACCGGCGGCACTATGGATGCTACCAATTACAACGATGGTAAAAGAGGCGGCAAAATAAGGGTAAGGGCCATCATTGAAGAAATAGATAAAAAAACACTGGTCATAAAAAGTGTGCCTTATGGCGTTACCACCACGCAGTTGATGGAGAGCATTGTAAAAGCTACCGACCAGGGAAAAATAAAAATTAAAAAGGTTAATGACCATACGGCAGCGGCGGTGGAGCTTATAATTGAATTAGCTCCGGGCATCTCTCCTGATATCACCATTGATGCCTTGTATGCCTTTACCGATTGTGAAGTAAGCATTTCTCCCAACGCCTGTGTAATTGTAAAAGACAGGCCACAGTTTCTGGGCGTGCCGGAACTGTTGAGGGTTTCAGCAGATAACACCAAAAACCTGTTGAAAAGAGAGCTGGAAATCAAGTTGGGAGAACTACAGGAAAAATGGCACTACACTTCATTGGAAAAAATATTCTTTGAAGAAAAAATTTATAAAGAGTTAGAGAAGAAACATGAAACCTGGGAAAAAGTATTAGTGGCCATTGATACAGCCTTTACACCTTTCAAAAAATTATTGCGCAGAGACATTACAAGAGAAGATATTGTTAAGCTTACCGAGAAGCCTGTACGCCGTATTTACAAACTGGATATTGATGAACTGAACGAACAGATAAAAGGCCTAGAGGCTGATATTAAACAGGTAAGATACGACCTGGAACATTTGACAGAATATGCAGTAGGCTACTATGAAAACCTATTGAAAAAATATGGCAAGGGCAGGGAACGCAAAACAGAGATTAAATTGTTTGATACTATACAAGCCAAAAGTGTAGCCATTGCAAACATTAAGTTGTACGTGAATTATGCCGATGGTTTTATTGGCACCGGCTTAAAGAAAGATGAGTTAATTACTGAGGTGTCTGATCTGGATGATATCATTGCTTTTACAAAAAGCGGTATCATGAAAGTGGTGAGGGTGTCGGATAAAATATTTATTGGTAAGGATATTATCCATGTGGCCGTATTTCAAAAAAATGATGAGCGCACCACCTACAACCTGGTGTATGTGGATGGCAAAACCGGAGTAACCTATGCCAAGCGTTTTAATGTAACGGGCATCACAAGGGATAAGGAATATGACCTTACAAAGGGTGCCGAAAAAAGCAGGGTGCATTATTTTACTGCCAATCCAAATGGCGAAGCAGAAGTGGTAAAGATTGTGCTAAGCCCCAATTGTACTGCCAAGAAAAAGGAACTGGAATTTTATTTTGAAGAGCTGGAAATAAAAGGCCGTGGCAGCATCGGCAACCAGGTAACCAAGTACCCTGTAAAATCGGTTAAGTTTAAAGAAGCCGGCAAGTCTACTTTAGATGCTAAAAAATTATGGTTCGATAATAAATTTGGCCGTCTGAATGCCGAAGAAAAAGGGGAGTACCTCGGCAAGTTTGATGCAGAAGACAGGATTGTTGTTATGTACAACGATGGCAATTATGAAATCACTGACCAGGAATTAACGCAGCGTTTTGATATCGAAAAAATATTGCTGATAGAAAAATTTAAGGCAGATAAAATTGTAACTGCTGTATATCTTGATAATGAAAAACTGCAATACAATATCAAGCGGTTTAAAATAGAAACCACCACGCTAAAAAGTAAATTCTTCTTCATAAAAGAAGGTAAAGACAACCGCCTCGAGATGGTTACAACAGACCAAGAACCATTACTGATTGTACGTACAGGCCGTGGCCAGTTGGTACGCAGCGCCAAGTTTAAGGTGAACAAGATGGTGGAAGTAATGGGCTGGAAGGCAGTAGGGGCAAAGCTTACTGAATATTCTAAAAATGTAGAAATGGAGTGGGAGAAGAAGGAAGAATCTGATAGTCCCCAAACGGCGTTGTTTTAAAAATAGTTGTCCTCCCTAAGAAGCTATGTGGTAATGGATGCGACTTGTCCGCTGTGGCGGATCGCCCTCTTGTACCGCATACCTTTTTGATTAGTACTCCATACCTCAGCGGTTACTCCAATTCGAAAGCCAAAGTACCACAAAGCTTACCTGCACAAGAGTGCGACGCCAATGCAGTACCACATGGCATCTTAGTGTGGCCAATAAATTTTTAAACTGTAAAATATTGATTTGCTTTTTTGTAGCTGTCCAAAAGCAATATTGTTTCTGCAGCCTCCTTTACATCATGTACCCTTATAATGGATGCTCCATTTACCAGGGCGAGTGTATTTAAAACTGTTGTTCCATTTAAGGCTTCGGCGGCGGTGGTATTAAGCGTTTTATACACCGTGCTTTTTCTTGAAAGTCCGGCGAGTATTGGTTTTTCCAGCATTCCAAAGGCAGATAAGTTTTTCAGCAATATAAAATTATGTTGTATGGTTTTTGCAAAACCAAAACCTGGATCAAGGATAATATCTGGTATACCTGCCTTTGTGCAACAGTCTATTTTTTGAATAAAAAAATCAAGCACTTCTTTTACTATATTGTTATAGTTGGCATTTTGTTGCATGGTTTCAGGTGTGCCTTTCAGGTGCATACAAATATAGGGAACCTGCAAAGCCGCCACGGTTTGCAGCATAGTCGCATCCATATTGCCTGCACTAATATCATTTACAATGCTGGCCCCGGCTTTAACCGCTGCTACGGCAACTTTGCTGTGATAGGTATCAATTGATAAAATTGTATCGGGATATTTTTCATGCAGTAATTCTATAACTGGCAATACCCTGGCTATTTCTTGTTCTGCAGAAATGCGGGTACTTCCGGGGCGGGTGCTTTGTCCGCCAATATCAAGTATGCTGGCTCCGTCATGGATCATTTTATCTGCCAATGCAATGATGGTATCCAATCCTTTCTGCGGATATTGATCATAAAAAGAATCCGGCGTTGCATTTACAATACCCATCACCAAGGGTTTTGTAATTACTAATAATTTTCCTTTGCAGTTAAGTGTGTACATCAGGCAGAAACAAGTATTTTTGACAATTAACAAAAGTAGATACATTATACAAACAATGAACACCAACGAACAATACGATACCGCCATTAAAACCTGCGAGGATATTTTTTTAAAGAAAACCAGCGATTATGGCACTTCCTGGCGGGTTTACCGCACCATTTCGGTGGTAGACCAAATTTATATCAAAGCCAAACGCATTCGTACCATACAGGAAAAAGGCGAACAAAAAATTGGCGACGATATTTTAAGCGAGTTCAAAGGCATGCTGAATTATGCCGTTATTGGTTTGATACAATTGGATAAACAAAATGATGAAACTGAAGATTTGCAGGTAGAAGAAGTGGCTGCTTTGTACAATGAAAAAGTAAGCGTCGCTAAAAAACTGATGCTGGATAAAAATCATGATTACGGCGAAGCATGGCGGGACATGAGCCAGGAAAGTTTTGCAGACCTGATAGTGGCAAAGCTTTTACGCATTAAACAAATACTGCTAAATAAGGGCGAAACAATTATGAGTGAAGGCATTGATGCCAATTATTATGATATTATGAACTATGCGGTTTTTGGGTTGATATTAATTGAAGAGGGAAAACATTCAACATAAAAGCTGCCAGAAGTGAAATAATTTCTGCCGCAGGCGTTAAAAAATAATTATGAAAGTAAGCGTAACCATTGCAAGAATAATAGTGGGTGTTTTATTTATTTTTTCGGGCCTTGTAAAAGCCATTGACCCTTTGGGGCTAACCTATAAAATGCAGGAGTTTTTTGAAGTATGGGGCCGGGAAGGGTATGCCACCATTGTGATGAACTGGATGTATAACCATTCATTTTTATTCTCGATAATAATGATTACGCTTGAAGTAGTGCTGGGTGTTGCACTGTTAACAGGCTTTTACAAAAAGCTAACATTGCGTATGTTGTTATGGCTGATGATCTTCTTTACTTTTTTAACGAGTTATGTTTTGTTCAGTGGCAAAATTGCCACCTGCGGTTGTTTTGGAGATTGCATTCCGCTTACGCCCATTCAAACTTTTACAAAGGATATTATTCTTTTACTACTCATCATTTTCCTGCTGTTGAAACAACAATACATTGAGCCGTTTGGAAAACAAGGGTTGCCGCTGATACTGTTAGTGGTAAGTATTATTGCAGTTGCGATGTTGCAGCGGCATGTGCTTGAACACCTGCCACTAACAGATTGCCTTCCTTATAAAAAAGGCAACGATTTGCTACAGTTAAGGAAAATGCCGTTGAATGCAATCCCTGATAAATTTGACTATGTTTTTTTGTATCAAAAAAATGGCGAAAAAAAAGAATTTGGTGCAGACAAATTGCCCGATAGCACCTGGACTTATGCTGACCGTAAACAAACACTTATAAAAAAAGGTTCTAATAATATTCCCAAAATAAATGATTTTTCTTTAACGGATTCTGCCGGAGTTGATGTTACCGAAATAGTGCTGGGCCAAAGTGGCGACTATTATCTTTTCTTTGTAAAAGAACTGGATGAAGCAAGTGTTAAATGGTCGACCGACTTTGCAAAATTATGGCAAAAAGCAAAGGAGCAAAAAAGGCCGGTTTACATTGTTACGGCAGATAAAGACAAAGTCGCCGCATCTTTTAATACTACCGATCATTATGGTGTAGCCATTTTAACCTGTGATGCCACGGCCATAAAAACTGCGGCAAGAGCCAATCCAACAGTATTTTTAATGAAAGGCCCGGTGGTGCAGGATAAATGGAGCTGGAAGGATATTAAGAAAGCCACGGATAATTGATAAAGAATAATGAACAATTTTTTAATGGATAATTGATACTGTTTTTAAATTGATTTCAATAGTATTTCTCGTAATAAGGTATTTGATATTTTACTTTTTTTTATTTTTATAGCTTGATGCAGATCATCAAAAAACTATTTTATTCTTTGCTGGTGCTGCTGGGTGTGGTTGTGCTGGTGTTTATTATGTTCCAGGGTTTTGGTGATCCTGCCCGGTTGATTGTTGGGCAGACTGGAGATAAAAAAACAATGGACAATATCCGAAAAGACCTTTACCTCGATCAGCCAAAATGGAAACAGTTTTTTTTGTACCTGAATGATGTGAGCCCACTTTGCCTGCACACAAAAGCGGATATTGAAAAGAAAGAATTGAAAGGGCTTTTTATTGGAGGCAACACCAAAGTTGGATTTAAAATTCCTTACCTGCGCAAAAGTTATCAAACAAAAAAAAATGTAGGCACGGTGTTGATGGAAGCATTACCCGGCACTTTATTATTAGCCATTGCAGCCATGTTGTTTGCAACAATCATAGGTATTTTACTGGGTGTTGCAGCGGCGATAAAAAAAGATTCCTGGGTTGACACTACCGCTTTATTTGCAAGCATTGCCGGTATATCTGCTCCCTCTTTTTTTATGGCCATTATTGTGGCTTTTTTATTTGGCATAGTGCTGCATCCGTTTACAGGATTAAATTTAACCGGGAGCTGGTTTGATGTAGATGAAGTGACTGGTGAAAAATACCTCACCCTTAAAAATTTAATTCTGCCGGCTTTTACTTTAGGTATCCGTCCACTGGCCATTATCACACAACTTACCCGCAGCAGTATGCTGGATGTACTAAACCAGGACTACATTCGAACTGCCTATGCAAAAGGATTGAGCCGGCGTGCGGTTGTTTTTAAACATGCCTTGCGCAATGCCCTAAACCCTGTGATAACGGCCATTACAGGTTGGTTTGCAGAATTACTGGCAGGTGCATTTTTTGTAGAATATATTTTTGGATGGCAGGGGATAGGAAAAATAACAGTAGATGCTTTGGAAAAATTAGATTACCCGGTGGTGATGGGATCTGTGTTGATAAGTGCCTGTATTTTTATTTTAATCAATATGCTGGCGGATGTTTTGTATGCGATAGTTGATCCGAGAATAAGAAACTAATGTCTGATCTCTGATCTCTTGATGGCTGATTTAAATACAATCGGTGGTATAATCTTACCATATTAAAAGGGCTTTATTCTGTGAACGGGCTTTCAATTTTTCTTTAGGTTAAGGGTTTATTTTATCACCACATCATTGATCACTTTTTCTCCCAGCGCTTCATTTACCCTTTCAATTATTTTTTCTTTTTGATACATCAATTCATGTTTTAATTGTGCCACCGTACTACTAATAAATAATGTTTGATTGATGATCTGAATTTTATCTGTGTATTTGGCAATCGTTTTCCCCATAATTTCTTCCCACACTTCTTCAATGCGTAAAGCTTGCACACCGCTTTTTAATTTACTTTGTTTTAAAAATTGCTTAATAGCATCCTGCATAGAAAATTCGCCCATGTTGGTTTTAGTTTTTAGTTTTTTCGATTCGGAGATTATTTTTATAAGGAAAACTTCTATAGCTCAATGATCTGATAAGCTGTTTGTAAACCTGTAAATGCTTGCTCTAATCTTTCCTTGTGCGTATCGGTTATAAAAACTTGTCCTTCATTTTTATTACAAACCCAATTTAATAAATTCTGCATTCGGCCTTCATCTAATTTTTCAAAAACATCATCCAGTAAAAGCAGGGGAGCAAAACCCTTATTTGTTTTTAGTAATTCAAATTCTGAAAGTTTTAAAGCAAACAGCAAACTCTTTCTTTGTCCTTGTGAGGCCGTGGTTTTAAATGGCTGTCCGTTCAACTGAATAGAAAGATCGTCTTTGTGAATGCCACCATTGCTGCGTTGCAAAATAAAATCTTTTTGCCTGCATTGATTTAATACAGCAAAAAAATCATTGCTGTTTAACTGGCTTTCATATTGCAAGGTAACCGTTTCGTTGTTGTTGGCAATTTGCTTATAAAACTGCTGTATCAATGGAATTAACTGCAGTGTAAATTCTTTTCTTTTTGTATAAATATAATTACCAGGTTGCACCAGTTGATCATCCAAAACTTCCAGTAAGGTCCAGTCTGTTTTACCTTGTTCGGCAAACTTTTTTAACAGGCTGTTTCGCTGCTGTAAAACCTTTGTGTAAATAATAAGTTGCCGCAGGTATTCCGGGTCTATCTGGCTGATTACTGTATCAACAAAACGCCTGCGTTCTTCGCTGCCACCTACAATTAGTTCAATATCATCCGGGGCAATCATCACACAGGGAAATTTGCCGATATGTTCAGAAAATTTTGTGTAAGCCACATCGTTCAACAAAAGTTCTTTTTTACCAACACCACGAAAAATACAAACGATGTTATTCGGTTTATTTTTTTTAAAACTCGCCTGTTCGTCTGAGCTAAAATTTTCTCCATTTATCTTTTGCAGCGATGAGGAGATAGGAGGGGCCATTCCTTCCAACCGAAACCCATCCGAATTAAACCGGCAATTCAACCCATCGGCTTTTGTAAAATAACTTTTGGTAAAACACAGGTAATAGACAGCATCCAGCAGGTTGGTTTTTCCTTTGCCGTTCAATCCACAAATACCAATTATTCTTTCTTTAAAGTTGAAAGTAGAAAAATCGTAATTCTTAAATTGAGTGATGGTTATGTTTGAAAGCCTGAGCATGGGGCTGCAAGTTAAATCAAAAGAAGTAGTGTTTTGCGGTTGATTAAAGCCTAAAATAAAAAGGGTACTTCCAGCAATGCCAATGATTTTCTTTTTAAGATTATCAATGGCTTTACATATATGTTATCTTACTAGTTTCGGCTTTTTACCACTTTGCAGGGCTTGAGCAGGAGGCAATTTTATGGAGCCGGTAAAATGTTAAAAGCCAATAAAAGGAGGTTCTTTAAGGCTTGTTTATTGTATCAATTTCTCCCTTATCTTTGCCACCTAAAATTATAACCCATTGGCTACAAAGTTTTCAAAAGAAACATACCTGTACTGGTACGAACTAATGCTTTTATTGCGCCGCTTTGAAGAAAAGACAGGTCAATTGTATGGAATGCAAAAAATTCGTGGTTTTTGCCATTTGTATATAGGGCAGGAAGCTGTTGCGGCTGGCTGTATGACGGCTACCAATCCTGATGATAAATTTATTACTGCTTACCGTTGCCACGCTTTGGCCATTGCTAAAGGTGTTACACCCAAATCAACCATGGCAGAATTGTATGGAAAAGCTACTGGTTGCAGTAAAGGCAAGGGAGGCAGCATGCATATTTTTGGTGTTGATGTTGGTTTCTTTGGGGGTCATGGTATTGTAGGCGCACAGATAGGTACTGGTGCTGGTTTAGCATTTGCAGAAAAATACCGGGGAACTAATAATGTGGCACTTTGTTTTTTTGGCGATGGTGCTGCAAGGCAAGGTATGTTGCATGAAACGTTTAATATGGCAATGCTTTGGAAATTACCGGTGGTATTTATTGTTGAAAATAATAATTACGCCATGGGTACTTCGGTTGCCCGCACAAGTAATGTGCTGGATTTGTATAAACTGGCGGACGCTTATGATATGCCAGGAGACAGCGTTGATGGCATGAGCCCTGAAGATGTACACAACGCTGTGTTAAGATCGGTGAACCGTGCCAGGGAAAAAGGGGGGCCAACTTTACTGGAGATAAAAACATACCGTTATAAAGGGCATAGTATGAGTGACCCCCAAAAGTATCGTACAAAAGATGAGGTAGAAGAATATAAAGAAAGAGATCCGATAGACCATGTTTTAAAAGTGTTGAAAGAAGAATACAAAATAAGCGAAGGAGAGATTGAAATAATGAATGACAGGGTAAAGGCGCAGGTAGAAGAGGCTGTACAATTTGCAGAAGAAAGTCCGTGGCCCAATGATGATGAATTGTTGAAGGATGTTTATATCGAGGAGAACTATCCATTTATAACTGATTAATTTTTAACAATGGAAAATAGCCGGTAGCTGGTAGCTATTTCCAACTTTATTAATAAATTTTACCAGCTTAAAAAGTACATACAATGGCAGAGAAGCAAGTTACCGTTACCGAAGTGGAAACGAATGAAATAGTTGAAAGGGCAAAAGGTTTTTGGGCTAAGTTTAGCAAACCAATTATTTATATTGGCGGTGCCATTATTCTATTGACCGGCGGATGGCTGGCGTATAAAAATTTAGTTAAAGCACCTAATGACGAAAAATCAGCAGAACAAATTTTTCCTGCTGAACAATTGTTTGATAAAATGACCCAATCTGGTTTCAATAAAGATTCTATTGGCCTGGTTTTAAATGGTGGTAATGGTATTACCGGCGTTTTAAAAGTTGCCGGAAATTATGGGGGCACTGCATCTGGTAACAGGGCGCATTTTATAGCCGGTGCCTGCTACCTGCATAATAAAGATTTCAACAATGCCGTCAAGCATTTAAAAGAATTTTCAACCAGCAGCAAACAGCCTCAAAGTGCAGCCTACCGAATGTTGGGAGATGCTTATGCTGAATTGAAACACAATGATGACGCATTTACCTATTACAAAAAAGCGGTTGATGTGGCAGATGTAAAAGATGAATCAACAAGGTTTTTATCTTTATCAAGAGTAGGTTTGTTTTGCGAAGCAACTGGCAAAACCAAAGAAGCTATTGATTATTATCAACAGATTAAAGAGGAAATTACACCTGCTTTTTTAAGGGACAACCGGATAGATTTCCAGGTGGATAAATACCTTGCAAGATTAGGTGTTACTAAATAAATACCATGTCAATATCAACAGAAAATTTATATTCATCATCAGGCATCCGATTACCAAAGGGTGCCTGTGTAGTTATTGTGCGAACCGAATGGAATGCTGCATCTATTGACAAATTAGAAGCAGGCTGTACAATAGTTTTAAATGAAAATAAAGTGCCTTATAAAGTAATCACTGTTCCGGGGGCATTTGAAATTCCGTTTTGTATAAAAAGCTACTGGGATGCACATAAATATAAGGAAGATAAACCCTTCGCATTTATTGCACTGGGTTGTGTTATAAGAGGAGATACTCCACATTTCGATTACGTGTGCAAAGCAATTACAGAAGGTGTTTTGCAGATAAATTTAAGTTTACCGGTACCCACCATTTTTGGCGTTTTAACAGTAGACAACCAACTACAGATTGATGAAAGAACCGGTGGCAAACATGGCCATAAGGGAGAAGAAGCTGCAGTAACTGCACTGAAGATGATAGCGTTAAAAAAAAGTTTTACTGCATAATAACTTAAATAATTTTTACCCTTGCAATTATATTCATTATTTAATTCCTGCTTCAATAAACAAAATCTTACAAAGTAATTTCAATTTTCCCTTTGGGGATATGAACATGAGAGTTCAGCTATTCATACCTTGTTTTGTTGACCAGCTTTTTCCGCAAACCGCTTTTAACATGGTGAAGGTTTTGGAAAAATGCGGTTGTGAGGTAGCCTACAATACCAATCAAACCTGTTGCGGGCAACCTGCCTTTAATGCTGGCTTCTGGGATGAAGCAAGAACGGTGTGCAATAAATTTTTAAAAGATTTTGAAGGTGCTGATTATATTGTTGCACCCAGTGCCAGTTGTGTTGGTTTTGTAAGAAATTATTATACAAAATTATTTGAAGACAATCGTGTTAATAACCAGGTGAAAGATATTAGTAAACGCATATTTGAATTTTCTGAATTTTTAACTGATGTATTAAAAATTGAAAATATCGGCGCTGAATTAAATGTTACTGCTACCTATCATGATAGTTGTGCTGCTTTAAGAGAGTGTAAAATAAAGGAAGGGCCCCGTAAATTATTAAGCCATGTAC
>JANYFT010000374.1 GCA_025359625.1 Ferruginibacter sp. | reverse complement strand
CATGAGTTTTTTAGAAGTAAAAAAAACCTTGCAGAATGCGACTCATGGCAATTATAAATTTTTGTATGTTTCCCCGGAAAGGCTGGAAACAAATTTGTTTCTGGAGTATTTACCGGCCATGAACATCAGCCTGATTGCGGTAGATGAGGCACATTGTATCTCTCAATGGGGCTACGATTTCAGGCCGCCTTATTTGCGTATTGCACAACTCCGAGGATACTTACCCAATACACCCATACTTGCATTAACGGCTTCTGCCACTGCAACCGTGCAGGACGATATTTGTGAAAAATTAGCTTTTTCAAAAAATCACCAACGCTTTCATCAATCTTTTGAACGGCCGAATCTCTCTTACAGCATTTTTAATATAACCAGCAAACAAAATAAATTATTAGAGATATTAAATAATGTAAAAGGCAGCGCCATTGTGTATTGCAAAAGCCGGAAGCATACAAAAGATATTGCCGATCTTTTATTACTGAATAAAATTAATGCCAGTTGCTACCATGCCGGTTTAAGCAATGAGGAAAGAAATAAAAGGCAGGAAGACTGGATCAATAATACCACAAGGGTGATGGCCTGCACTAATGCATTTGGTATGGGAATAGATAAGCCAAATGTTAGGGTGGTAGTACATTATGATGTGCCAGATTGCCTGGAAAACTATTATCAGGAAGCAGGACGTGCTGGCCGGGATGGGAAAAAGGCTTACGCAGTTTTGTTATACAACAACCGGGAGTTGGAAGACCTGCAATTGCAAACCAATACCCGCTACCCGACAAAAGAGGAAATAAAAAAAGTGTATACAGCAATAATGAATCATCTGCAGATTGCGGCTGGTAGTGGAGAAGGTCTTAGGATTGATTTTGATCTATCTACTTTTGCTACCGCTTTTAAGATAAATATCCTTACTGCAACCTATGCAATAAAAACCCTGGAACAGGAAGAGATTCTCCGGTTCAATGAAGTTTTTTTTAAACCATCTACCATTGTATTTACTGCTGAAAAAGATCAACTGAATGCCTTCGAACAACAGTTTCCGCAAATGGACGCTATAATAAAAGGTTTGCTGCGTTCTTATGAAGGCATCTTTGATTTTGCTGCCAACATCAATGAAATGCAACTGGCAAAATTTATCCAAAAAAAATTACCTGATGTATTGAAAGAACTACAACAACTTCATCAATCAGGTATCATTGAATATTCTCCAAGAAAAGATAAACCGCAGGTGACACTACTGCAAAATAGGATGTATGCTGACAGTTTTGTTATCAATCTGGTTGATTATTTACAACGAAAACAAAATTTTGAAAAACGGGTACTAGCCATAACTAAATATGTACAACAAACCATCATCTGCAGGAGCCGCATGATTGCAGTTTATTTTAATGATCATGGAGTGAAAGCCTGTGGTATATGCGATAACTGCATCAATCAAAATGATCTGGTAATCAGTATTGAAGAATTTGAAATGATTGCTGCCAAAATATTTCAATATTTAATCGAACACCCCTTACTGCTTAATGAACTGATAAAAAAAATGATTGGGTTTAAAAAAGAAAAATTCTGGAAAGTGATCAATTATTTACAGGCAGAAAAAAAGATTAGCATTACCAAAACGGGCAAAATAGAAAAAATATAAAAATCAATACGTTTTTTGGTTTACCATTTTTGTTTTGCTAATTACTTTTAGGATTGTGCAAAAGGTTTGTAGCTATCTTACAAAAATTTATTACGCATTAAGTAAGTATGGAAAACTTTCTTATTTAATCTATGTATGACGTAACCTGCTTTCTTGCAGAAATCTTTGCATTCAAAATCTACTTATTAGAAGAAATAACTTAAAGTATATTTCAGGCTTAAATTTTAGAAAGGCTAAAGGACAGTCACTTATAAAAATAAAAAAGGGACCAAGATAGAAATCTAGTCCCGCTTTAAAATCCAATATCCTATGAAAAACCGAAACGAAGATAGAGTTTAATAGTTGATTATACAAGCTTTTTAAAAAGAATTTTTGAGTATTTAATTTTTAAACAAAAGTATTTTTGACAATTGCAATAAACTCAAAACACTGAATTCCAATTATTTCCTATCCTGATTTTTAAATATATATTTTCCCGATTTGAAGAGAAAGCTGGCTCCCTGGTACCACGCAATAGCTTCATTACTAAGCTCATTAGTAAGAGGTATTTGTGTAGACGCACCGGTAAAAAAATTAGGCTGATACATGAATATTTTCTTTTGAGGCGCTAAAATAACAAGTTTATTATCTTTAATAAATCCCATATTTTGATAGGTACTTATAAACACCCTATCCCTCTCCGTGGAAGTTTTATACAAATCGAATCCCAAAAAAAGGCTGGTATAATTTATGTTCATCATTCCTAATAAAGTAGGTGCAAGGTCTATCTGGCTGGTAAGGCGGTCTTCCAGTTTTGGTTTTACCAACTTTGGCGCATAAATAAGGCAAGGGATATGGTACCTGTTCACCGGCAAATCTGTTTTGCCTGCACTGCGGGAGCAATGATCAGATACTATAACAAAAATGGTATTATTAAACCAGGGTCTTTTAACCGCATCTGCCAAAAATTTATTAATAGCATAATCTGTATATTTAACCCCGCCCTGAGCAGTCTGTGAAGCAGATGGGATATCAATTCTGCCATGGGGATAGGTATATGGCCGGTGGTTGCTGATGGTCATTAAATGATTGAAAAATAATCTACCGTTGTTATAACTTTTATCACATTGCTGAATACAAAAATTATATGCTGCTTCATCATCTA
>JANYFT010000358.1 GCA_025359625.1 Ferruginibacter sp. | reverse complement strand
TCAACAAAATATCAACCTCACAACAAAATTAGGTGTTTGGCATATAGCCGAAGAAAAGGATTTTTTTTTGCAGCAGGTGCCGTTGCAAAATCAAATTACCCATCCGCACAAACAGTTGCAACACCTGGCAGGCAGGTATCTGTTAAAAGCATTGTACCCCGATTTTCCTTACGAGCTGATACGCATTGCTGATACAAGGAAACCTTTCTTAGAAAATGAAGCCTATCATTTTTCTATTTCTCATTGCGGCGATTATGCCGCAGCCATGGTAAGCAGTTCTAAAAGGGTTGGCGTAGATGTAGAACTGGTTACGCAAAAAGTAGCAAGGGTAAAGCATAAATTTTTATCAGATAAAGAGCAGGCCATGATTGAAGCTATTAAAAGCGCTTCCGTTAAGCTGCTAAACGATTCATTGCTAACAGCAGCCTGGAGCATAAAAGAATCTTTGTATAAATGGTACGGCGATGGAGAGATTGATTTTAAAGAACATTTGCATATTGATAAAATTCATTTAACTGGCAATAGTGGCATGGCGGATTGTACAGTTCAAAAAAATATGCCGGTCATGCTTCAGGTGCAGCTTTTATTTTTTAATAATAATTGCATTGCCTGGGTTATGAGTTAAGGCTGAAGGATTGTTCTTTTTAAGGCCGCTACCATGCACCATTTTGTGATGCTTTAAAAACAGATAATGTTTTGTAATTTTATCCTCATGAGCGGATCCATAAAAAACCGGTATTCAATAAACGCATTTTTTGGAATGTAAATTTTGAAGCATTGGATTATCATAAAAAAGCCAGCTTTGTGATAGAGCGGGTTTTTGAACGGTGTGATGTGGATGATATACGTCAATGCCGAAGGTATCATGGAGATGAAAAAGTTACGGCCGTTTTATTAAATGCAAAATATTTACCTGAACCCGAAACTTTTTCCATATTAGAACGGCTGATGTATTTGAAAATATTGCGACCTTTTTCATTAGTTGGGGGTACTGCTTTGTCACTCCGGTATGGTCATCGTACCTCTGTTGATATCGACCTTTTCAACCATGATAAATTTGATCATGAACCGATTGTGAAAGCCCTGAAAAAGGAATTTGGCAAAGGCTATAGTACAGAAAGTAAAACTGTGCGCTGGGGTATTTTTTGCTACGTGAATGAGGTAAAAGTGGATATTGTGTATCATCCACATTTGCCTATCAGGGATATTGACGAAACAAACAATATAAGAATCTATTCGGATGAGAATATCATTGCTATGAAGTAGAATGCTATACTAGGCAGGGCAAGAAAAAAGATTTCTGGGACTTGTATGAATTACTTCATCACTATTCATTAAAAGACATGATTTATTTTCATGAAACAAAATTTCCAGAACAAAATCTTTTAATCACCATTCCCAGGCAATCATTTATTTTGATGATGCTGACGAAAGCGAAGACCCTGTAAGCCTGAAAGGACAGACATGGAAAGGAGTAAAAAAATATATTCAGCAGCACGTAAATAATTTTCTTAAATGACCCCGGTTAACCGGTTGTGTCAAATCTCACAAATTACCATAGAAATCTTCAAATACAGCAACAGTTCCGTAAGGCGTTTTAACTGGTTCCCTAACAAAATTTATTTTTTTACCCAGCATGTCATTATAATCTCTCCAAAAATCATCTGTATTTAAAAATAAGAAAACCCTTCCTGCTGTTTAATTGCCTATCCGGGTTTTTTGTTCTTCATTATCAGCTTTTACCAATAAAATTCCAACCGGTTGAGCCTTTAGGAGATAGAATAGCACCACCCAGCGTTTGGTCACACCCAGTTTAGTGTCGTCAATAATAATAAAATGCAACTTTTGGGTGTAGAACTCAATGGCTTCATCATAGTCGTTAACTACTAATGCAATGTGGGCTATCTATTGTTTCATGTTTCAATATCAAACACAAAAATATTATCTCCTAAATTTTAAACGCTTCACAAAGCCATAAATAAAAAATGCCCCTTTTAAATGAGGTAGCATCTTCTTATTTGTTTGTCTGTTATTTGTATAGCTAAACTATGCCTGCTCTATCAATTGAATTTCACTGATGATTTTTACATCTTCACTTAGTACTAAGCCACCAGCTTCGGTAACACCACTCCAGGTTAATCCAAAATCTTTACGGTTAACTTTTCCATTAATAGTAAACCCAGCTTTTGTATTGCCGAACATATCCTTAACCACACCACCAAACTCAACTGATAATTTTACATTTTTTGTTACATCACGGATTGTAAGGTCGCCGTACAATTCGTAAGAGCCATCGTGGTCAATATTGTCTGCCTTTGTTGCTACAAACTTAATTTGTGGATACGTAGCTGCATCAAAAAAGTCAGCAGCTTTTAAATGCCCGTCTCTTTGTTCATTGCCAGTATCAATAGAATTTACGTCGGCAGTAAAACTAACTTTTGCCTTACTAAAATCTTCATCTTCCGTTGCTACAGAAGCAGCAAAAATGTTAAAGCTACCTGTTACATTCGTAATCATCAGGTGCTTAATTTTAAAATGTACTTCGCTGTGTGTGGGGTCTATTGCCCATGTTCTTGTTGCCATAATTGTATAATTTTAGTGCAAAGATAGAGAATTAATGTTTAAACATTGATTCTCTATTGTAATTAAATTGTTAAATCACTTGTCTAAAGGCAGGGCTAATTCAATAACCTTTTTTTCATTGCTACTTTTAACAGCCGTCTCAATAATTATTATCGTCCGGATGCCTTCGCTCGCACTTACCGGCATCGGTTTATTTGATGTAAGTGCCTGGTAAACTCCTTCATAATAATCGCCATAATTTCCCTGGCAGGAAGGTATATGCTCTCTTATAACAACACCATCATTTTCTGTATGCAGCAGTCCCTGTTCAGTTTCCGGTTCAGTACCCCAATTGCTGCCACCCGGCTTTTTCCCTGCTAACAAATCAATCTCCTGTACATCGCCCCTGGTTTTTATAAAAGAGCCTTTAGTGCCATGTATAACGTTAGCCGGAACGGCTTCTTTAACAAAGCCACTGGCTTTTAGCCGTGCCCTGAAACCAGCATAATATAACAAGATATCAAACCAATCATCTACCCTTGACAAAGGCCTCGTAATACGAATATCTGCAAACACCGATTGCGGCATTCCAAATATATGTAGTGCCTCATCTATTAAGTGCGGGCCCAGATCCATCAGCAATCCAGCGCCCGGTCCGGGGGTTTCCTTATGTACTTTAGGCCCCACTACAGGTTTAAACCGGTCGTAATGAAATTCAGCTTCCACGATATCGCCCAATAAATTTTCAGCAATTACTTTTTGCACAGTCCTGCAATCACTGTCGTAGCGCCGGTTCTGATACACACTTATCTTTTTACCTTGTCTTTCGGCCAATGCCTGCAGTGCTTCGCCTTCTGCTACTGTTGTGGTAAATGCTTTTTCTACCACTACATGTTTGTTGGCAAGCAACACTTTTGTAGCATAATCAAAATGGGTATTGTTGGGTGTATTAACAATTACCAGTTCAATCGTTTCATCTGCCAGCAATGCCTCCAATGAAGGGTAAGAGTTTGCTTCAGGATAATCCTGCTGAATATTTTTATGGCTTCTTTCCCATGCGCCCGCCAGTTGAAAGCCTGGATGCGCTGCAATAAAAGGCGCATGAAATATTTTGCCCGACATGCCATAAGAGAGCAATGCTGTTTTAATGATATGCATGATACTAAATTTTTAATTATGAAATATGCTGTGCCTCCTTTACAAAATCAGGCTGCAAAATTCGGGATGATTTTTTTATTTACTAACTTCAAACCATAATTTTGCCGGATCGTTCCAATCGCCATTATAATTAATGGTGAGTTCTTCCCCTTCTTTAATATATCTTACTGTTTTTACCGCTATGGTATCATCTTCAAAATCCATAAAATACTCGCAATTGCTTTTGTAACTATGATTGTACATCGGCACCAGGCCCAATGCCATACAGCATTTATCTTTTAGTTTTCCCCATTCAAAAATATAATTGTGTAATGGGGTTTTATCAAGATGTTCCCTGTCTGCTTTGCTCATCACTAACACCGGTGATACTTCAATAACAGTGTTTGCTGTAAATGCTTTTTTTGTAAAAACACCCCTCCCTTTGTTGCCTGTAGTATCTATATACAAATCGGGTTTTAACATAACATCACTTTAAACATAAATGAAGTAATTTGCAAGATAGTTAAAAGAGGATTCAGAATTTTATTAAAAGCCTCACCTGCATTTGAAAATTAATAAACATTCAGGCGGTAAGGCATTTTCTTAAATTTTTAATTTTGGTACTTCCCGCTAAAAACAAAAACAACGTAAAGCCTTAACGGCAAAAAAATAACAAGCAATTTTTTTACAGCCTTAGATTTTTATAATGCCTTTAGAAATAGAAGAAATATCGTTACAGCAACAGTTTGAAGAAGTAATCGCTTCTGAACATAAACTGCAGATACAGGATTTTTTGAACAATCAAAATATTAGTGATGTAGCAGAACTTATTTATGACAATGAAGATTTTGAGAGCCAGATCATCAGCCATCTTTCCTTACACCGTGCGGCAAGTTTATTTAAAATACTGGAACTCTCTACACAAAAAAGAATAGTTAAACATTTACCAGCTTTTAAAACCGCAGAATTACTGAATGAATTACAGGCTGATGACCGCACTGCTTTTTTAAGTGAACTACCCAGCAATGCTGTAAGGGAATTGGTTAAAACATTGAATCCGGAAGAAAGAAAAATAACGCTTGCTTTATTGGGCTATCCCGAAGGCAGTGTAGGCAGGCTGATGACGCCTGACTATATTTATGTGTATGAGCACGACACAGTTGAGGATGTATTGAACACGATCCGGAAATATGCAAAAAACAGCGAAACCATTGATGTGATTTATGTGATCAACAATAAGGGAGAACTGCTGGATGATATACGGATAAAGGATTTCATCATGGCTTCGGCAGATAAAAAAGTGAATGAACTGATGGATGGCAGGGTGATTACCTTACATGCCGAAGACGACCAGGAGGTAGCCAACGAAGCTTTTAAAATGAATAACCGTGTAGCCTTACCGGTTGTAAGCAGGAGCAATAAATTATTGGGTATTGTTACTATTGATGATGTACTGTGGGTAGCCAACGAAGAGTTTAGCGAAGACATGCAAAAGATGGGTGGCACGCAGGCACTGGATGAACCTTACTTAGACATGCCTTTATTTAAATTATTTAGAAAAAGGATTGGCTGGTTGGTAATTTTATTTTTAGGCGAAATGTTTACTGCCACCGCCATGAGTTATTTTGAAGATGAAATTCAAAAAGCAGTTGTGTTGGCACTTTTTATACCCTTGATTATTTCCAGCGGTGGCAATACAGGATCGCAGGCCAGTACGCTGATTATACAAGCGATGGCCGTAGGTGAACTTACATTAGCTAACTGGTGGCGGGTGATTCGCAGAGAGATTATACAGGGCCTGATGCTTGGATCAGTATTGGGCATTATTGGTTTTACCAGGGTGATCATTTGGGCGCATATCTTACCGCAGATATATGGTGCCCATGCAATATTAATTGCTTTCACGGTAGGGTTTTCTTTGGTGGGTGTGGTGCTTTGGGGCACACTTACCGGATCGATGCTGCCCCTTATTTTAAAAAGATTAGGTGCCGATCCCGCTGTAAGTTCTGCTCCATTTGTGGCAACATTGGTTGATGTTACCGGGCTGGTTATTTATTTTTCTGTGGCCTATCTTTTTTTACAGGGCATTTTATTGTAGCGGCTGCATAGTATTTATGGTGGCTGTTTTAACTGACTTTATACCATATTTTTTCTACTGAGTATTGCCTTTCCATTTGCAATTGTTACAACAAATAAATTATCAAATTCATTA
>JANYFT010000255.1 GCA_025359625.1 Ferruginibacter sp. | reverse complement strand
GGTGCAAATGACAGGCATATTGCCTGATACCGACGAATTGACCAAGCTCCTTCAATAAACCAACTTATGAAAAAAGGGTTCACCCACATATTGCGGACAGTGTCCGCAATATCTTACTTTATACATTAGAATGCTATAAAGCGATCTGCCATTTTATAGCAATCAACCTGGCATAAATTATTTTTAAACTGGCAATGAAATCTTCTTCAGCCGGGAGTACTCCCATTATAAACTCCTTAAATGTTGTCCGGTATTTAGCCTTTATTTTATCCCATGTATCTTCCGGGGATTTGAAAATGATTGCATCGGCAGGATGATTCGCCAGCCACTTGTTGTTATTCTTAAAACTATTTTATCATCTTTTCCAACCTTAATCAGCAATTCATCAAAAACAGCACTCTTAAAAAAATCAGTCACTTTCGTATTTTTAAGCATCATGTGTATATCATAAATATGCTTCACTTTATTGGCTAAATCTTATACGGTTCTTCCGTTTGACAAAACCGGACAAGGCTCATAATTTTCTCACACAAGGGTCTTTCTTTGCTTGATACTTTTACAATAAATTCGGATGCTGGGCAAATGAATATGTACCCGAATTATTTTAAAGATCATGAAATGGGATTGCCACAACAGGTATTTGTTTCAAAGTATTTAATCAATTTGCCTAGTGAAGACGAGTTGCAGATGATTATTGAGGAGGAGAAAAAGAAACGACAATAATATCGAGTACTTTCACGAAATAATACTTAAAGGGTTTTGAATAGTTCCAACACCAGCTTATCATTTTAGTTTTTCAAAGTATGCTCAAATTGTAAAAGTTGTACATCGTAAAGTTGACAATGTTTTTTGCGTTTTTTCAGAAGAACAAATGTTCGTTACACCTAACTCACTAAAGCTATTTGAAAAACCATTAAAAAATAGCAGGTATTTTATTTCACCAGGTGATTTGAAAAATCATCTGGTGTTTTACAGCACAATTGCTCCATCACCTGCTGCAACTGTATTTTTAAAATGGATATAACATGGTCTCCACCTTCGCTTCCTAATGCAGCTACAGCATACATGAATGACCTGCCCATAAAAGTAAATTCAGCACCACTTGCCATTGCCCGTGCCACATCGGGGCCGCTACGGATGCCACTGTCCATCATTATTTTTATTTTTCCTTCATAATTTTTTACGATAGTTTGTAAAGATGCAACAGATGATTGGGCTGCATCCAACTGCCGGCCACCATGATTGGAAACAATTATCCCATCTAAACCCAACTCAATAGCCATTGCGGTATCTTCTTCACTTGCTACTCCTTTCAACACCAATTTACCCTTCCATTTATCCCTGATGGCACTTACTTTTTCCCTGTTCAATCTTCCGGAAAATGTAGCATTCATGTATTGCCCCAACTGCTGCATATTTAATCCCTTTGGCATGTACTTCTTCATGGTTTTGAAAGATGGTTGACCATAACGCAAAGTTTGCAAAGCCCATGTCGGCCTGCCCATTATTTGCAATATATTATTAAATGTCATTTTCGGTGGCATAGCAAGGCCGTTGCGCATATCCCTTGGACGAAAACCAAAAGTTGGCACATCACTTAACAATACCAGCACTGGGTAATGTGCATCCTGCAATCGCTGAATGATGTCATCACGTAAAGAATTTTCTGCAGGATGATACAACTGAAACCAGGCATTACCCTGAGTAATTTCTGCTATGGTTTCAATACTGGCTGTGCTTACAGTGCTTAGTATAAACGGAATGTTGTGTGCATGTGCAGCTTCAGCCAATAACTCTGCAGCATTGGGCCATATCAAGCCCTGCAAACCAACAGGCGCAATACCGAAAGGGGCATCATATAATTTACCAAACAATTCTGTTTGCATAGTGCTGCCTGCATGCTCTTTAAGGTAATAGGGTCTCAATTCTTTTTGCCTTAATTCTACTGTATTTTTTATAAGGTTTACATCTTCATTGCAGCCGCCATCTAAATATTCGAATGCAAATTTTGGGATGCGTTTTATTGCCTTATTCCGCAAATCCTCAATGGATGGGTAATTGCTATTGAAAGTTAATTGCATTACAAGTAAGCCGGGGTTTTAATGATATTTTATTTGTTGTATTAAACTTCTCACCACATTCACTTTTTATTAGACAGTATCATAGCAGCTCCTAAGGAAGTACCTAATGGCATTTCAGAAGGTATAATTGTGAAATCAGGCATCATTAACTCAAGCATATCTATAAATACAGTATTACTTGCAAAACCACCGTCTACATAAATAGTATGTATTTCTACATCATTCATCACCAAGTTTATTTTCTGCACCTGCAGTAACAACAATTCTTTTATTAGTTGGTGATAGGCTTCTTCAAAGGTATCAAACCAGCTTAATTCATGGTGTGAAAATTTATCTTCCCTTATGTTTTCTTTATAAACAATGTTATGAGTAAATATGGCGCTTTTGATAGCTTCTGCCTTTGCAAATAATAAATGATTAAACTCAACACTCTTATGAAATGTAGAATCAATTCTTTTTCTGAAATTTGAGATTTGATTTACTAATTTATCCAGTTTCTCTTCAAGGATTCGTAAATCCTTACTAAAATTGGCTATTACTTCATGCAGAACAAGTTATTAATGCAACCATGAATTTTATCTAAACAAAGAACAAGAATGGCTAGAGTCCAGTATATATTAAAAATATTTCTAAGACCTGTTGGTACATGTCTC
>JANYFT010000247.1 GCA_025359625.1 Ferruginibacter sp. | reverse complement strand
TTTGATGGCAACAGCTTCTGTGGGTGATGCTACATAACCGAAACAAATATCCATTACCTGCCCCTGAAATTTTTCCGGTATATCAACATGTTGCAAAAGCCTTACGGTATTGCGTTTGATGGCATTGTGCAAATCAGGTTTCCGTAAATTGTTGATGAGCTTTGTAAAATGTTTTTTAATGAATGCAGGATATGCTTCAACACAATAACCCAGCGGCCAGGCTGCTCTTTGTGTTACCCGGTATTCGCCGTTTAAAAAAAGGTAGAACAATTCATCAAAACGTTGCTGGGAATTGCCAACCCATTGCACTATTTTCTTGCACTGTTGTTTGGAATGTTCTTTTAATATTTCTTCCAGTAAATTCATTTGGTGGTGTGTAACAAAGAGGGCATCTTTTTAAAAGAGGTTATCAACCTTGCAGCGTTTTTTAATAAACGCTCTTTAAGAATGAGGGTGCATTGAAAGCTTTTTTAACATGTCTGTACTAATGGTATCGGCATACATACCATAAGCACTGGTGAGCACGCCTTTCATTTTGCCATCTTTTGATTCTACGGCATACACTACCTCTTCATCACCAGGATCAGTAGCTCCTTCAAAACGGTGGACTTCGGTTATTTGAAACTCTTGGGGGTTTAAACAAAAGTTATTCTCCCGGCAAATGAGTTTATCAAAAGCTATATTAAAATCCATGGTGTAGCCTTTGGCTTTTAATCCGGTTAATGCCCCGGTTACGGTATCGTAATTGTCCATCTGTTTTAAGTTTAAAATAAAGTTACCAAAATATTGGGGGTATACATTTCAACATTTCCACAACAGCTTGTAGCCTGCGTTTAGCTATAGCAATAGTTTGCCTACCTTTGTAATATAAATATAGTAGAACCATAGTTATATAATTGGGAGAAAGTATTAAAAAATGATGGAGCTGATTTTAGAAACATGCACCTCCGTTCCGATAAAAGATCCACATTGGTATTGCGTACAAGAGGGCGATGCAACAATGACCACCAATGCTTTACATGCCCGGACAAAAAATTAATAAAAACATGATCTTCCTGCCTGGTTCAGATAACAGGAAGCAGCAAAATAAATATGAGTAAAGAAAAAACAACAAAAAAAACGTCGCAATTGCTTATGGTAAAAGGTAAGCTGGATATTTCGAGAAGCGGCATGGGCTACGTAATTGTAGAGGGAATGGAAAAAGATATTGTGGTGAGGCCTAACGATTTTGGCAGGGCTTTTCATGGTGATACCGTTAAGGTGCAGGTTAGCAACGACAGTGGCCGTGGAAGGCGCACAGAGGGAAAGGTAACGGACGTGGCTACACGCAACCAGGTTACTTTTATCGGCAATATTTTGCTTAATAAAAATATTGCCTTTTTTAAAGCTGCTACTGAGAAACCAATGCCCGATTTTTATATTCCGATAGAAAAATTAAATGGTGCCGTAGATGGCGAACGGGTAGTGGCCAAACTAATAAAATGGGACAAGGCAGATAAAAAACCGGAAGGCGAAGTGGTGACGATTTTAAAATCGGAAGATGTGAATGACATGGCGATGAAAGAGATTTTAATTGAAGCCGGCTTTCCGTTAGTGTTTGAAAAAGCGGTGCTGGAAGAAGCCATGAAACTATCAGAAACCATTACCCGTGAAGAATTAAAAAAGCGGAAAGATTACAGGGATATTTTAACTTTTACCATTGATCCGGTTGATGCAAAAGATTTTGATGATGCCATTTCTATCAGGAATTTAGACAATGGTAATTATGAGATTGGGGTACACATTGCCGATGTTAGCCACTTTGTGAAACCCGATAGTATTTTAGATAAAAGCGCTTATGAAAGGGCCACCAGCGTTTATTTGCCGGACAGGGTGAACCCGATGCTGCCTGAAAAAATCAGCAACGAATTGTGCAGCCTTCGTCCGCATGAAGATAAATATACCTTCTCCGCAATTTTCCAAATCACCAATCGGGGAGAAGTAAAACATAAATGGATCGGCAGAACGATCATACACAGCGATCACCGCTTTACCTATGAAGATGTGCAGACAATTATTGAAACAAAAGACGGCATACATTATAAAGCCGTGCTGTTGCTGAACAACCTGGCAAAGATTTTTAGAAAAGAAAGATTTGATGCTGGTGCCATTAACTTCTCATCGCAGGAAGTGCGCTTTCAACTGGACGAAAAGGGCAAGCCCATTGGCATTGTAATTAAAGAAAGTAAAGATGCCCACAAACTGGTGGAAGAGTTTATGTTATTAGCCAACAGAACTATTGCAGAATATGTTTCCAGAATAAAAATTAACCAGGAGCCGGTTCCTTTTCCATATAGAATACATGATACACCCAGTGATGAAAAACTAAAGCCCTTTGCAGCATTTGCAAAAAAATTCGGATACACTTTCGACATACATGATGATGCCGCCGTTGCAAGATCCTTTAATAATTTATTAAAAGACGTAAGTGGTAAGCCTGAGCAGCATGTATTGGAACAATTGGGTATCCGCACCATGGCTAAGGCAATTTATACTTCAAAAAATGTTGGCCATTACGGTTTGGGGTTTGAGCATTATTGTCATTTTACCTCGCCCATACGCCGTTACCCGGATGTGATGGTGCATCGTATTTTGCAGGAATGCCTGGATAAGAATTTGAAGCCCGATAAAAAAATGGATGACAAATGTAAGCATTGCAGCGATAAGGAACGCAAGGCAATGGAAGCAGAACGAGCCGGCAATAAATACAAACAGGTTGAATTTATGCAGCAATACCTGGGAGAAGAATTTGACGGCATCATCAGTGGTGTAGCCAGTTTTGGTTTTTTTGTAGAGACTGTTTTGCATAAATGTGAAGGTATGGTTACCGTGAGAGACCTTAATGAATTTGATGAATTTAAATTAGATGAAGCAGACTACGCACTGGTAGGTATGCGTACCGGTAAAAAATTCAGGATGGGTGATGCAGTGCGGATAAAAGTGGTAGCAGCTAATTTAGAAAAGCGGCAACTGGATTTTCATTGGGTGCAGGATGATGGCAAACCCACATTGGATATTGCGAAGTCAAAAGGAGTTACCAAAAAGAAAAAATAATTTTTACCCGCAGATTGCTGAGCTTTAAAAAGGGTTCAGCAATTTTGCATTATAGCCGCTTATTGTATGCAATCTTTTACAGAACTGTCCAGTTTATTTGAAACAACATTTAATACCAGGCATTTCCCAACCCATACCGCAACCCTGTACGATCCTGCACAATACATCTTACAATTGGGTGGTAAAAGAGTGAGGCCGGTTTGCGTGCTGATGGGCAACGAATTGTTTGGCAATATTATTCCTGATGCCTACCATGCCGCAACAGCTATAGAACTGTTTCATAATTTTAGTTTGATACATGATGACATCATGGACAAAGCTCCCATGCGCAGGGGCATGGAAACGGTGCATCAAAAATATGGGGAATCAACGGCGTTGCTGGCGGGTGATGTGATGTTTGTAAGAGCTTATGAATACCTGAATAAGATACAGGTAAACAACCTGCAGAAAGTATTGCATTTATTTAATGAAACAGCTGCTGCTGTGTGCGAAGGCCAGCAATTAGATATGGATTTTGAAAAAAGGGCTTCGGTAAAGCTGGATGAATATGTAGCTATGATTACACTGAAAACCTCTGTGCTACTGGCTGCCAGCCTGCAACTTGGCGCTATACTCGGTGGTGCAGGTGAAGGCAACCAACATCATTTATACGAGTTTGGAAAAAACCTGGGTATCGCCTTCCAGGTGCAGGATGATTACCTGGATGCTTTTGGCGACCCCGATAAATTTGGCAAGCAGGTGGGTGGCGATATCCTTTCCAATAAAAAAACATTCTTACTGATCCATGCTATGGAGACGGCTTCTGCCGAACAGTTGCTGGCATTGCAACAATTGATGAAAGAGAATGCACCTGATAAAGTGCAACAGGTAACACAAATATTTAAAGATTGCAAAGTGGATTATTGGGCAAAAGAATTGAAAAAAAAATACCTTCAAACGGCCTTGCAGCATTTGGAAGATACGGCTGTAATATCTGTTCGTAAACAGCCGTTAATGGAGCTGGCGGCTTATTTGATACAGCGTGAATATTGAGTTGAAATTGATTAATAAAACAGTTTGATTTTTTTATTAGCCTGTCTGCCTTTAACATAGAGGGAAACATAGAGTTTGAAACCGTAGTTTATAATGATGAATTATGGGAAAAAATTAAAAATAGGGCAAATGAAAAAGGTTAGTTTAAGTGATAATGAAATGAGAGAGCAAATAAAAAAAACTCAATCTTACATTTCAGAAATTACTGAAATCCAAGCGCCAGGCAGATAGTTATGTAGTTTTTTCTGAGAACGGTAAATTAAAAAAATAAAAGCCGCTGATATCCCCATGTTAGAGGTAAGCGTAGTGCATGACACCGACAAAAAAACGAATTAGTAAGTATTGACCTGAAAAATTGAAAGGTATATGAAACTTAAAACCATAGAATTAAATGTTGACATATCGAAAGAAATTTATGGTTCAGACAATTGTCAAATGTTATTGAAGACGTACGATGAATACTATCAAAAAATCGGCTACAATTTACCGTGGGTTTGATACTTTGTGATAAAGGATAATCAAGTTGTTGGCTCTTGTGGTTTTACAGGACAACCAAAAGAAGGGAAAGTTGAAATTGCGTATTGGACATTCAAAGAATATGAAAGACAAGGAATTGCTACGTTTTCCTGTAAGGAACTTTTATTATCCTCAGCTACAACACTTCCTCCCAAATATTTATTCTCAAGTCAACTATATTAATTATTTTGGAGAATAATACTTTGCAAAACAAAAATTATCATGTCTAAATCTTTATTCAGAACAAAGAAGATAGAAAGTATTTTAGCCGAAGGCAGCGATGATACCCACGGTGGTGGCGGATTAAAGCGGGTACTTTCCATGAAAGACCTTACCTTTTTTGGTATAGCAGCCATATTGGGTGCAGGAAGTTTCAGCAGTTTGGGTGGGGCAGTTTTTCATGGTGGCCCGGGTGTGGTTATCTTATTTGTAATTACAGCCATAGCCTGTGCCTTTACCGCCTTTTGTTATTCTGAATTTGCCAGTCGCATACCCGTTGCTGGTAGTGCCTATACTTATGCGTACGCCTCCTTTGGCGAACTGTTTGCCTGGATCATTGGTTGGGCGCTTATCATGGAATATTCTATCGGTAATATTTATGTGGCGTATAGCTGGAGTGACTATTTTACTTCCTTCCTCGAAAAAATAGGCATACACATTCCCCAATATTTATGCACCAGTTATATGGAAGTAAAACATGCCATAGCCGATGGCAGTACCAATCCGGATGTGCTGGAAGCATTTAATACGGCACCCATAATCGGCAGTTTAAAAATCATTTTCGATCTGCCTGCTTTCGTCATCAATATCTTAATCACCATGCTGGTTTACCGGGGAATAAAAGAGAGCCGCAACTTCAGTAATTTAATGGTGATCCTTAAAATGATTGTTGTTGCATTGGTGATTATTGTAGGTGGCTACCTGGTATTTTCTCATGGGCTTACACCCAACTGGACACCCGCCAACGATGCAGGAGTAAAGGCTTTTATGCCCAATGGCTTTAGTGGCGTAATGGCTGCGGTAAGTGGTGTGTTCTTTGCCTACATTGGGTTTGATGCGGTGAGTGTGTTGGCGGAAGAAAGTAAAAATCCCCAACGTGACCTGCCAAGGGGTATGATTCTATCACTCGTTATCTGCACCATCGTGTATATTTTACTTACGCTTGTTTTAACCGGGGCCGTTAATTACCGAAACTTTGAAGGGGTAGGAGATCCGCTGGCATTTATCTTTGAAAAACAAAATTTAAACGTTGGCTGGATGCAGTTTTTTGTAGCTATAGCAGCAGTCATTGCTATGACGAGTGTATTGCTGGTTTTCCAAATGGGGCAGCCCCGAATATGGATGAGCATGAGCCGGGATGGTTTAATGCCGCCCGTATTTCAAAAAATTCATCACAAATATAAAACGCCTTCTTTTGCTACCATCGTTACAGGCTTTGTAGTGGGCGTACCCATTTTATTTACCGACAAAACATTTGTGTTAGACTTCACAAGCATTGCAACTTTATTTGCCTTTGTGCTGGTGTGTGGTGGTGTACTGTTAATTCCCAGAAAAGAAAAACAAGCCGGTAAATTCCATATTCCTTTTATCAACGGGCAATACATTTTTCCGTTGATAATAATTGGGTCGCTGTTGCTGGCGTATAAATTATCTGCCAGTTATTTTACCGATATGTTCAACTTCAATTTCAGCGGCAATGCAGATTACAGCAGCGGCAAAATAAGTTATATGGATGCAGCCACACCCAATATTACCCTGATTATTTTTTGGGGTAGCGCTTTATTGCTGGCGGTAATTACATTTATCAAAAAATATTCTTTAATACCGTTGATGGGCCTCATCACCTGCATGTACCTGCTCACGGGTATGACAAAAAATAACTGGGCATGGTTTATTGGCTGGCTCTTAATAGGGCTGGTAGTTTATTTTCTGTATGGGTATAAAAAAAGTAAGCTGGCTTCTTAAAACTGTTGCACGGGCATTTGTTTCTATGGCAACATCGTTGTGTCACTCTCTTGAACAAAAAAAGCTATGAGGATCATTTACCAAAGAGTAGATGGTGCATCTTTAATTAAAAGAGAAAACAGGCCACGCCTTATTCCTACAAATACAGGCCCTATCATTT
>JANYFT010000170.1 GCA_025359625.1 Ferruginibacter sp. | reverse complement strand
AAAATGTTCAATGCCACCAATCCCTTTGATTTTATGGAAATGATTTCCCTACAGGGTAAAACCAACTTCTTTGAAAAAAGAGTAGGTGACTACCAGAAGTCGGGTGTGATGGGTACCAAAGAATCACAGGCATTCTCTCTGGAAGAAGATTTTTAAAAGTAATTAACACCTGTGGATATTATTAAGATGTGAATTTTCATTTTAATAATTAGTTTCCGTATCTGAAAGATTTTAACCGGCAACCAATCATCACCTCCATATAAAGTTTATAACACTATGCACGTAATTAAAAGAAATGGTAAAAAGGAAACCATTAAATTCGACAAGGTAACTGCCCGTATTGAAAAGTTGTCTTACAGTTTAAGCCCCCTTGTAAATGCTATTGATGTTGCCAAAAAAGTAATCGAAGGCATTTACGATGGTGTACCAACCACGGAACTGGACAACCTTGCTGCAGAAACATCTGCCTCGCTGGCAACCAAACATCCCGACTATGCTATTTTAGCATCCAGGATTGCTGTAAGTAACCTGCATAAAAATACCATCAAATCTTTTTCGGAAACGATGAAGAAAATGTATTTGTATGTTGATAAATCAAACGGAAAAAAATCGCCTTTGCTGGCGGATGATGTATGGCAGGTAATTGAAGATAATGCAGAGGTTTTAGACAGCACCATTATATACGACCGTGATTTTGGTTTTGATTATTTTGGATTTAAAACATTGGAAAAAGCTTACTTGCTTAAGATTGACGGTAAAATTGTGGAGCGTCCGCAACACATGTTTATGAGGGTTGCAGTAGGTATCCATAAAACTGATATAGACAGTATTATTAAGACATATCACTTGTTAAGCGAACGATGGTTTACACATGCCACACCTACTTTATTTAATGCCGGCACACCTAAGGCGCAAATGAGCAGTTGCTTTTTGCTAACCATGAAGGAAGATAGTATTGACGGCATTTATGATACCTTAAAACAAACCGCCAAGATATCTCAAAGTGCCGGTGGCATTGGTTTAGCCATACATGATATCCGTGCAACAGGAAGTTATATCGGTGGCACTAACGGCACCAGCAATGGCATTGTACCAATGCTAAGGGTATTCAATGATACGGCACGTTATGTTGACCAGGGTGGTGGCAAACGCAAAGGCGCCTTCGCTGTTTATATTGAACCATGGCATGCTGATATATTTGCTTTTTTAGACCTGAGAAAAAATCATGGTAAAGAAGAAATGCGTGCAAGGGATTTATTTTATGCCTTGTGGATATGCGACCTGTTTATGAAAAGGGTTGAAGCCGACGGACAATGGAGTTTGTTTTGCCCCAACGAAGCACCAGGTTTAAGCGATTGCTATGGCGAAGCCTTTGAAACTTTGTATACAAAATACGAAGCAGAAGGAAGAGCAAGAAAAACCATTAAGGCACAGGAACTTTGGTTTGCCATTTTAGATTCGCAAATTGAAACCGGTACGCCGTACATGTTGTATAAAGATGCAGCCAACAGCAAGAGCAACCAGCAAAACCTGGGCACCATCAAAAGCAGTAACCTTTGCACAGAGATTATTGAATACACTGCCCCTGATGAAGTAGCCGTATGTAACCTTGCTTCCATTGCCTTACCACGTTTTGTGATCAATGGTAATTTTGATCACCAGAAATTGTATGAAGTAACTTATCAGGCTACGCTTAATTTAAATAAGATCATCGACAATAATTATTACCCGGTTGAAGAAGCAAGACATAGCAATTTGCGCCACCGCCCTATTGGATTAGGTGTGCAGGGATTGGCCGATGCATTTATTTTGTTGCGCCTGCCTTTTGAAAGTGACCTGGCAAAGATTTTAAACAAAAACATTTTTGAAACCATCTACTTTGCAGCCATGACGGCGAGTAAAGACCTGGCCATTAAAGAAGGTGCTTATTCTACCTTTCATGGTTCTCCATTATCAAAAGGGATTTTTCAGTTTGATATGTGGGATGTACAACCTTCTACCCGGTGGGATTGGGATAGCTTAAGAAAAGAGGTGATAGAACATGGCGTAAGAAATAGTTTGCTGGTAGCGCCCATGCCTACTGCATCTACCTCTCAAATTTTAGGTAACAACGAATGTTTTGAACCCTACACCTCCAACATTTATTCACGGCGTGTATTGAGTGGTGAGTTTATTATTGTAAACAAACATTTGCTGAAAGACCTGGTGGGCCTGGGTTTGTGGAACAACGATATGAAGAACAGGATCATTGCTGCCAACGGTTCTATCCAAAAAATAAATGAGATACCTGCAGATTTAAAAGAGCTGTACAAAACAGTTTGGGAAATTAAGCAACGTAATTTAATTGATATGGCTGCAGACAGGGGCGCATTTATTTGCCAGAGCCAGTCATTGAATTTATTTGTGGATAGCCCTACCACCTCCAAACTAACCTCCATGCATTTTTATGGCTGGAAGAAAGGATTGAAAACAGGCATGTATTATTTACGTTCACAAGCTGCCACACAAGCTGTACAGTTTACGATTGAAAAACAGGGCAGTGAAGAAATGGCACCGGTGATACCACAAATACCCGCTGCCGCTGCTGCTGTAGAAAACCAGAATAATGTAGATGATATCAATGCTGACTTCATAGGCCCAACCTGTACTATGGAAGATGGTTGTGTGAGTTGTGGTTCTTAATTGGCAAAGAAAATAGATAGGAACGCAGGTAATTTTTTA
>JANYFT010000136.1 GCA_025359625.1 Ferruginibacter sp. | reverse complement strand
CAAACAGTCTTCTTCCAGGTCTTCATCCAACAGCAACTCATGGTTAAAAGGGTTCAAACAAATACTCCAGGTGCCAGTTGATAATAACATAAAAGGTTTGCCTGCTTTACGCAAGTAAGGAATTAACGCAGCAGAACTATCATGGATGCCTGTACCACATTTAATTTCAGTTCCCGGCATTGTAAATACTTCATTTGTTGAATGCATTGGGGGCAACAGCTTTGTTAAATCTTCTGCATACATCCACAAATGAAAATCATTTTTTTTAAAATCCCACATGCCTGTATGACATCCAACACCTGTAAACTCAGTAATTAATTGCGAATTGAAACGGTAACTTAAATACTGGGGAAGAAAAACGCTGTGATGAATTTTCTTAAACAATGTGGGCTTTTTATACTTCAGCCAGAAAAGCTGAAGGCCGGCATTAAGCATACCAAGAACTGGCGAAGCCGTTTGCTGCGACCAGGTTTTTAAATCGCCATATTTTTGTGTAAACAATTGCAGTATATCTTCTGGGATGATTTTTAAATAATTATACATCGGGGTACAGGGTTTTCCTGCTTCATCTAAATGAACCATGGTAGCCCCATAAGTAGAAAAATTTATGGCTGTTATCTCATACTCTGCAGTTGTTTTTAAATCTTCGTATACAGAAAACATCCATTTCTCAATGGCCATTAAATCATCTGAAGCAAAACCGTCATCATCAATAACTTCAGCTATTTGCTTATAGATATTTTTAACCTGAACAAAGTTTTCATCAAACAGAAAACATTTCTTGTTTGTTTTTCCAATATCAAATATGAGAATTACTTTTTGTTTCATTTTCTACTATAATCCGGTTGCTACTGTTTTTGTACCTCTTTCTTTTATTAAATGTTCCCTCACTTTTAAATTCCTGAAAACCTGCAAAGGATTTAATACGCCGCCGCTTCTTAATCTTGCTTCTGCAACTATTGCCCTTACATCTGTACGATATGCTTTTTGCAATACTTCCTGTGCGGCCACCACATCATTACGCTGCTGGGCATCCGAAAGTTCTTTCCTGTCTACAATTAATGCCTGTGCATAGCTTATCATGATAGCTTCTACTGATTGCAGTAAATCTTCTAATGGGTCTTTTACATTATGGCTTGCATCAATCATCCATCCCAAATCACCGGCATGGTTCATCGCCCTTGCATCCATTCCTTCCACCAGTTCATTAAAAATTAAAAATAACTGATAAGGTTTTACGCTTCCAACGGTTAAATCATCATCGCCATACTTGCTGTCATTAAAATGAAAGCCCCCCAATTTCCCTTCCATTAAAAGCAATGAAACAATCTGTTCAATATTGGCATTGGGAAGATGATGACCAAGATCGACTAATGTATAAGCTTTTTCTCCAAGTTTTGAGGCATACAAAAATGATTGGCCCCAGTCGCCAACGGTGGTGGAATAAAAATTTGGTTCAAATGCTTTGTACTCCACAAACATTTTCCAGTCTTGAGGTAATGCTGCATATACCTGCTTAAGACTATCTAATGTATTTTGAAAGGCTTTTCTGAAATTTAACTGGCCGGGAAAACAACTGCCATCGCTCAACCAAACTGTTAGTGATTTTGAGCCCAATGCCTCACCATGTCTTATCACTTCAATATTATGTTCTATTGCCTGCTGCCGAACTGCTTTATCTGTGTGCTGCATAGAACCAAACTTATAACTTAATTCCTGCCCGGATTGATCCTGGAAGGTGTTTGAATTCATAGCATCAAATACTAAACCATGTTGTGCTGCAAGCGCTTTTATGTTTGCGGTATTACGTGGTATATCCCAAGGGATATGCAACGAAATAGCGCCGCTTGACTGGTTCAGTTTGTGCAGTAAGCCAATATCTTCAATTTTTTCTTCCAGGTTTCGTGGTTCACCGCCACCGCTAAAGCGAGCAAACCTAGTACCACCAGTACCTAAAGCCCAGGATGGTATGGCTACCTGAAATTCTATCAACTTTTGAAGAACAGCCTCTACATCATCCGTTTCATTGTTTATAAAATCAAATCTCTGCTGATGCTTTTTAAGTAACTGTTGATTCTGTTCGCTGATGTTTGTTTTGTCAATTTGCATTAGGTTCTGTTTATGGTAAGTAAAAAACTTCTTTTAATGGTATGCTATGCGGCGATTCATCTGCATTCGTTTCCATTATATCTTTCATGTAATTCCACCATTTCTTCATCACCGGCAAGCTCGGCAAATCATTTAACATCTGTTCATCTGCAATACTTAAAACACCAAACAACTGGTTAGTTTGCGGGTGAAGAAAAATGGAATACTCAGTAATTCCGGTAATGTTTAATAAACTTCTTAGTTCAGGCCACAATTCATTATGTCTTTTTCTATATTCATCTTCAAACCCCCTGTTTAGTTGCATAACAAATCCTAACCTGGCCATAAAAAAATTTTAAATTTAAAAATTGGGACGATAGAGAACTAACGTCCCTTCATTATTCAAAAACGACTGCTATATGAAAAAATTATTGTTGCATTATCTTACAAAAGCTGCTGCTACACCGCCATCTACATTCAACACATTACCGGTTGATTTATTTAGCAACCCGCCCACAAATGCAAAACAGGCATTGGCAATATCATCGGGCAAAATTGTTTCATTTAGTAATGTACGTTTGGCATAATAAGCCGGTAATTCTTCAACAGTAATGCCGTAAGCCTTAGCCCTGCCCTCGGCCCATCCGCCTGCCCAGATATTGCTGTCGGCAATAACTGCATCCGGATTTACTGTGTTCACCCTTATTTTATCTCCACCCAATTCTGCAGCCAGTAATCGTGTAAGATGTGCCTGTGCTGCTTTTGCACTTCCATAGCCTGCATTGTTAGGACCAGCAACCACGGAGTTTTTTGAAACAATGTTTATAATATCGCCTCCCAGATTTTGTTTCCTCATTGTTTCAACGCCAGCTTTTGAAACAATAAACTGGCCCTTTACTAAAATATTATACAGTTTGTCCCAGTCTTCAATACTATGGTCTGTTATTGATTTTGATATACTGATACCTGCGTTATTGACAATGATATCAACGCCACCAAAAGCAAGTGCTGCTTCTCCAAATGCGTTTAAAATACTTTGTTCGTCCGTTACATTCAGCAAAGTGGATGCAACCGCATCTTTACTGAATGATTTTTTAAATTCTTCTACCGCAGCATCTAATCTTTCCTGATTAATATCATTCAATACCACACAAGCTCCTTCTGCTGCAAACCTTTTGGCAATGGCTTTTCCAATACCACCAGCACTGCCGGTTACCAATGCCACACGTCCGCTTAAAGGTTTTGGTTTTGGCATGTTCACTTTTGCAAAAGACAAACAAA
>JANYFT010000173.1 GCA_025359625.1 Ferruginibacter sp. | reverse complement strand
CGTTGGTCACTTGAAATCTGTGTTTGCAAGAAAAATTTATGAGGAGCCAATTCCTTTTCTGTGCACAATGTTGCTGTTTCGAAATTAAGGTTTTTATCGCCCCATGCTTTTCGAAGTGCCACAATATCATTTTTGTAATACACTTTAAGCCATTCTCGGAATGCTTTTTCGGCACCCAATGAATGATCGAAAGAACCAAATTCTTTCAACCACCCTCTGCGAAACCACTGCCCGTCTGTGCCGCCTGCTAAATGAATACCCGCCACTCCTTTCCCCAACACATTTGTTTTTAAAAATTCCGCAAGTGCCTTTAAGTAATCAGATGTTTCGGTTACTAAAGCGTCTGCGGTATAAGACAAATTCCAATATTCATCAGGCTTACGTTGTGTTGCTGGTTTCCAGAATTCCTTTTCATTTACTGTCCAATCTCCAAAAGCATTTACCCATCTAGCTTCCGGATGTTCATCTCCAAATTCAGGATAAGGGTTGGTAATATCCACATATAACATTACTACTGCATCAGGATCATAGCCGTACATTTTAGAAAGCATATTTTCCAAAGGTGCAAAATTGTATTTATTTTTTCCAAGCCAGGTACAAGTTACTGGGTTATTGCTGTAGCCAATAACTGGCACAAAATGAATTTTGAGCCCATGCCGCAAATATTCTTTATGAGAAGACTGGTTAGGCCAATCAGCCGAATGAATAGAAGCAAATGCCAATAAGGGAATAACCTCATCATTAATTTTTAGCGGGCTTTTACCCACTACCGGTAATTCTACTTTAACTGCGTTTTTTTTATTCATTATCGCATAAACCTCTTCTTTGCTATAAATGGTTTTTGTAATAGGCTCAGGAAGGTAATGTGTAAACTGTGCTGCCGGTGATGGGTTTTTACGAAGTTCAATATCATCAATAAATAATTGATATGGTACACCTGCAGCCTCAATTTTTAAAAGTATGGTCGCATTCAAATAATCTTTAGGAACGTTTACATTTATAAAAGCCCTCTGCCAGCCATCAATACTATTGCTTATTGGCATGGGGTAAATAATGGCAGTGCTTGTGTAGAGTGGCTCAACTATTATATCCTTCTTTCCCGGCGCTGCTATTGTAGCAGAAAAATAAAAGACACTACCATAAACGGCATTTTGCAGATGGTAATAAAAAGCAGCCAGGTAACTCTGGTTTGTCTTTACATTTACTGGTGAGGCTATCTGTATATATGCTTTACCATTACCTCCATTATGGGCTAATACTAAACTCTTATACCCGGTATGTTTTATAACGCTATCAATTTTTATTCTATCTTCTCCACTAACACCTAATTTCCACCCATCAGGATTTGCATCAGATTGTTTTATTTCAAATGAAGGATTATTTAGCAGGTTACCTTCTGTAGCATACTCGATAACTATAGTACAATTTGAAGGCTCGTGCAACTCAATCAATAATTCGCCGTTTTTTGTTGCCTTCTGTATCCACGGATCAAAGTAACTGGTGTTTATGGAGTAATTTTTTCCGGCAACAATTTTGAATTTTTTAGGATTGACAACAATTTGAATTGTATTGGGTATAACTGCCGGTAAACTTTTATAATTAACATCAACCAATTTAGGATAGGCAGATTTGGCTTCAATAACAAAAGTTATTTTAGCTGAATCTTCTCCATAAAACCCCCACTTTACCGTGCCCTTTCCAGTAAGAAAAGATACTACTGGGGTTTCACCGGCAACAATTCCTTCAAACCCGTCATAAGTATATAAAAAATCAGATTGCCCGAAAGAAAATTGTATTGCACTAAAAAAAAACAGAAAACACAACCTTATTTTTTTCATTATTAGTAATTTATATGATTAAGAATTTAATGCACAAACGCACTAACCGGCAACCCAAAAATTATTTTAAAAATTACAAATGGTGGCAGCAGCATTAAAAAAAATATTATTATTTTTTAGAAAAAAATTATAACTCAATGATCAGTTTTACGGATATTTTTAAATTATTTTTTACAGAAACGGTTTCCTTAAACTAAAATTATTGAGTCAGCTACTTAACCGATTTTATCAATGATGCTAAAGTGGATGAAATTTTTG
>JANYFT010000118.1 GCA_025359625.1 Ferruginibacter sp. | reverse complement strand
AAGATTCTAGTTTAGCTCCATGAATTTCATCATCAATCCTGTTATTATATTTGGCGAAGCTATCAATATCACTTTGCAGAAAGATACTTTTATCTTCATCAAGGTCTTTTACAAAACGGGTTAAAACCTGTTTGGAAAAGCTATCATTTATATTTTTCGGACTGTAGTGCCCTTGTTCCAGCAACAATCCCACATTGCGTAATATTTTTTCATTTTTAGTTTTAGGATTATCACCACCACGTCCCTGTGTTTGAAAAGCCACGAAAAGGCTTGCAATTGTTAGTACCAGTAATACTGGTAAGAATTTTTTACTCATAATGATCTGCTGGATTTTAAGCATAATATAAAATTAACGGAAAAATGGGTGGGATTATTGGATTAACATCATATTATGCACTAATGTTTTCTTAAAATTTGATGACTGGTAAATTAGTGAAGTTATTTGAAACAATACCTCTTATTGTGGTTCCACCTTATTGCTATTGATTGTTCCCTCAGGTTTTTTGCAGCACTTGGGTAATTTTTTATAAGCTTCTTCGTCTGCTGCTACATCATCTGCATCGTAACCTGCATTAGCAATTGCTGTCTTTAATTGTTCAATATTATTACGGTCAGTTAAATAAGTAACCGTTGTAGTTTTTTTCTTATAGTCAACTTTTACAACAGATATGCCTGGTTCCCGTTTCAGATAATTTTCAATTCTTTCTTTACATTTCTCACACTGGACGGTGGGTGTTTTAATCACCACTTTTTCTACGGCCTTTTGCTGGGCAAAACTTAGGGTTACCAAGCCAATCAGTGAAAATAAGGTGAGTTTAATCGCTTTCATAAATAATGTTTTTTTAAAGTTATTACATTCCATTCCAATTGGCCGGATCTTGTCGCCAGTTTAACAAAGTGTTTTGTTCATCAGCGGTAACAATTCCCTTTTCGACGGCCAATTCAATTAGTGTTGCATAATTTGTAAGCGATTTGTATTCAAGTGCTGCATTTTTAAATGCCTTTGTTGCAACTTCAAATCCATAAGTGAAAATACTTACCATACCCACCACCTCTACTTCGGCCTTGCGTAATACCTCAACTACTTCCAGGCTGCTTTTGCCGGTAGAAATCAGGTCTTCTATAACAACGACCTTTTTTCCTTTTTCATAAAAACCTTCAATCTGGTTACCAAGCCCATGTTCTTTAGGTTTAGGCCTAACATAGATATAGGGCAATTTTAACTGATCGGCCACCATAGCACCCCAGGGAATTCCTGCCGTAGCCACCCCAGCTAATAATTCTGCCATTGGAAATTGTTCAAACACTACATTGCACATTTCGCTTTTTATAAAATCCCTTGTAAAAGGAAAAGACAATACCCTGCGATTATCGCAATAGATAGGGCTCTTCCATCCACTGGCCCAGGTGAAGGGTTGTTGTGGACTCAATTTAATTGCATTAACTTGTAATAGCTTTTCGGCAACAGCCTTTTCATTTGTCATGCTGCAAATTAAAACAAAGCCATAACCTATCAGCAACAAGGTTTAAAAAATATTTTTTCGCAATAAGAAACCTGGCATTAAACCGCCTCCTTAAAAATATTATATGTACATCAAAATTTACTTCGATGATAAGCCCGTTTATCTTTGCAACGAAATTGATAAAGAACTTACGGAAATCCTTCATCATCCCGATGCTATTTTTATGGATGAAATTACAGGTCCGGGAATTAAATCATTATTGCATGAAATAAACAAACCGGCATTTCATGCAGGAGTTTTATTACATAGCAACCTGGCGGACTTAAAGAAAGCTTTTTTCAAACAATTTACGAAAATAGAAGCCGCAGGTGGCATAGTACAAAATGATAAAAAAGAGTTGCTATTTATTTACAGACTTAACAAATGGGATTTGCCAAAAGGAAAAGTTGAAAAGGGGGAAGACCTGCAAACTTGTGCTGTTAGAGAAGTGGAAGAAGAAACCGGAGCAACCAATTTAAGGGTAAATAATAAGGTGGGTGAAACCTATCATACCTATACTGCCTTTGGTAAACACTTTTTAAAAACTACCTACTGGTATTTCCTAACCTGTCCGTCTGAACAAAGGCTGGCACCACAAACTGAAGAAGATATAACCGCTATTAAATGGGTGAACATAAAAAAAATGCAGGAACCAATGAGTAATACCTATCCTTCAATAAAAGAAATAATTGCTAAATTTTTAATCTCGTCCATGTAGGCTTTGCATGTAGATTAGGTTATATAAATCTTTTTAAAAAATAAATTTAGCTAAAATGCTTTCTTCAAAATAGCCATAGTCAGCCGGCTAATGCAGATGAGTTTTTGAGTGTCATCATGAATTTTTATATCCCATACATGGGTGGTTGCACCCAGGTGTAAAGGAGAAGCGGTTGCTATCACATAACCATGCCTTGCACTTCTAACATGGTTGGCATTAATTTCAAGACCAACACAAATAAATTTGTTGGGATCAAGCACCAGTTGAGATGCCAAACTACCCACGGTTTCTGCCAATGCACAACTTGCACCGCCATGTAATAGGCCATAAGGCTGTTTGGTCCGGTTATCTACCGGCATTTTTATCTTAATGTAATCATCTCCTATTTCGGTATACTCCATACCCAGAAATTCGCCCATTGTACCAGGCTCAATTGTGAGCAGGTTTTCTTTTTTTATTGATTTATTAAACCAGATAGCCATAGTTTTATTTTTACAACCGGGTGAAAAAATTATTTTTTTATAATAGTGCGATTAACAATATCGGGTAAAAATTGAGATACACTACCACCATTTTTATATACATCACGTACCAGTGTAGATGCTACTGAAGTAAACTGCGGCAGACAAGTAAGAAATACCGTTTCAATATGGCGGTCAAGACTTCGGTTCATATCAGCAATAGCCTTTTCGTATTCAAAATCGTTTACGTACCGGATACCTCTTAATATAAAATTGGCACCAACACTTTTACAACAATTTACTGTCAGGCCATCATATACAACTGCTTCCACTTTCGGCTCTTCTTTATAAATATCTTTTAACCATTGCAACCTTTGCTCTTCGCTAAACATGGGCACTTTATTTACATTGCGCCCAATGCCCACAATAAGCTTATCAAATAATGGCAAAGCCCTGTTGATAATATCAATATGGCCAAGTGTAACAGGATCAAATGTACCGGGGAAAAGGCAAATGCGTTGCATATCTTAATTGTAATTACTTTAATGGATAATTTTGAATGATTGATATTTACTTTGCTGCGTAAGCCTGTTAAAATACGAAAAGTTTTGGTTTAATAAATAAAAGGCAATACCGTGTTCAAACAATAATTTCTACAATATTAAAGCTAACAAAATACTAAAAAGCTATCATTTAAAACAACCATCCATTATCAATTAATGAAAGAACTGCTTTTGGGTGAAAGAAGATACAATACCGCCATTCTTACTGCTACGCCATTTTCTACCTGCTGTAAAATAATGGATTGTTTACTGTCTGCCACATCGCTGTCTATTTCTACCCCCCTGTTAATTGGCCCGGGATGCATGATCACAATTTCTTTTGGCAATTCATCCAATAATTTTTTACTTACACCATAGGCAAGATTGTATTCCCTTAAAGAGGAAAATAAAACCTGGTCCTGTCGTTCTAATTGTATGCGGAGTACATTGGCTACATCGCACCAGGATAATGCTTTTTTGAGGTTATATTCTACTTTTACCTGTAAGGCTTCTGCAATGTATTTTGGAATAAGTGTTGGAGGACCAGCTACCATTACTTCTGCCCCCATCTTTTTTAATAAATAAATATTACTCAGGGCAACCCTGGAGTGCATAATATCACCCACCAATACAATTTTTTTACCATCCAGCGTGCCCAATTTTTCTTTAATAGAAAAGGCATCCAGCAAGGCTTGTGTGGGATGCTCATTGATACCGTCTCCTGCGTTTACAATGGCAGCAGGAATATGCTTCGCCAAAAAATGCGGGGCCCCGCTGGCACTGTGCCGCATCACCACCATATCCACTTTCATGCTTAAAATATTATTCACCGTATCAAGCAATGTTTCTCCTTTTGATACGGAAGAACCTGATGCAGTAAAATTAATCGTGTCGGCGCTTAACCTTTTTTCGGCAAGCTCAAAAGATATTCTTGTACGGGTGCTGCTTTCGTAAAATAAATTTACAATTGTAATATCCCTTAATGAAGGAACTTTCTTTACAGGCCTTTGTAAAACTTCTTTAAATTGTGCGGCAGTAGATAAAATAAGAGATATGTCTTGTTGTGTAAGGTCCTTAATGCCCAATAGATGTTTGGTAGATAGTTGCATTAAGCGGCAAAGCTAATAGATTTGTTTCAATTGTTTGATATCAATGACAGAAATTTTACGGGACACTACATTTAAAAAATGTAAACACCTGTTTTATAATAGAACATTAATTATTACCCTCACTAAGAAGCTATGTGGACCTGCATTGTCAATGCTCCGCTGAACAGTATATTCTGTGATATTTCAGTTTTACTAACATAGCTCAATATAAAATAACTTCCTCCCTATCCCAATCTACTTTCACCTTTTGCGAAACCAGTGTATCAATGGCTTTTCCAAAGTAGTCAGGTTGAATAGGTAATTCCCTATTGAACCTCCTGTCTACCAATACACATAGTTCCACTTTTTGTGGACGGCCAAAATCCTGAAGTGCATCTAATGCCGCCCTGATGGTACGGCCTGTATAAAGTACATCATCAATCAAAATCACTTTTTTCCCTTCAATGGAAAAAGGAATTTCTGTTTTATTTGCTACATGCAATTCCTGCCTTACATCATCCCTGTAAAAAGTAATATCCAAAATGCCGTAGGCCACTTTTTCACCCGGATATAATTGTTGAATATTATCTACCACCATTTTGCTTACCTGCACGCCACGTGGCTGCAGCCCTATAAAAACCAATTCATTCAAATGCAAATGATTTTCCATCAATTGATTTGCCAGCCGTAAAACGGTAAGGTGTAATTGTCGCTTATCTAATATTGTTATCAAGTTAAAAAATTGTAGGCGAATTTATTGGTTATTACCCGATAAAAAAAGTCCCCTTTTATGGGGACTAAATATTTACACAATTACTTAGGGTGAATGATAAAAATTAAATAACCAGCTGCTGATCTTTTATAATAATCAGGCTTTTTAGTTGTTGGTTTTTGGTGCTGATGGTTTTGCTTTCACCGCATTTTTTTTAGCAGGAGCAACAGCTTTGGAAGCAGGTGCCTTTTCTTTAGCAGGAGTTGACTTTTTAGGGGCTGCTACTGGTTTTTCCGTTGCAGCTGTAATTATTTTCTTTTCTGTAGCAGCCGCTTTTTTAGCATCTTCCGCTACATTGATTACACAGTTTTCTACATGAAAGCCGGATATGTGGACATAGTGTTCAGCACTATGATCATTTACCCATCTGCCATCATTTAATAAATACCGGTATTCATATCTCTTACCAGTTTCTAATGAAGTTGTTGCCGTCATTGAACCATCCTTTTGCTTTTTTAAGCTTATACCATCGTTATAATCCCAGTTATTGAATTCTCCCAATAAAAGCCCTGAAGTTGCTTCTCCTACTACTTCAGCAGATAATGTAAAGGTTACTTTCTTTGCCATGATAAAAATCTTTTTGTTTTGTAAAATTACAGGGTTTTATTTTTTTGCCTGCTTTAAAAATAAAAAAAATTACTCTTTGTTATGGCTTAATACTATTTAACAATAATAGTAACCCATAACTTTTAAAATGTTTTTCCCCAATTTATTATAAGAAGTGGATTACAATTTTGCAAAGATAAAACTGTTTAATTTTTATAATAGTGCAAATATATGGTTAGCAATTATTTATTTATCCTGCATAAACGGATATCGGTAATCTGTTGCCGGAACAAAAGTTTCTTTAATTGTTCTTGCACTTAACCAGCGGTATAAATTTAAAATACTTCCTGCCTTATCGTTGGTGCCACTACCCCTTGCCCCACCAAAAGGTTGCTGGCCAACAACTGCTCCCGTTGGTTTATCGTTAATATAAAAATTACCGGCACAGTTACGTAAACTGTTTACTGCTAACTCAACCGCATACCTGTCTTGCGCAATAATGGCTCCAGTAAGCGCATAGGGTGAAGTAGAATCTACGAGTTGCATTGCATCTTCAAATTTATCTTCATCATACACATATAAAGTTAATACCGGCCCAAATAATTCTTCACACATGGTAACGTATTTTGGGTCGGTGGTTTCTATCACTGTAGGTTCAATAAAATATCCTTTTGATTTATCGCAATTACCACCTGCAATTATTTTTACGCCACTACCTTTTTTCTTTGCTGCTTTAATATAGCTTTCCAGTTTTTCAAAACTTTTTTCATCAATTACTGCATTAATAAAATTGGTAAAATCTTCGGTAGTACCCATCTTCATGGTTTTTAAAACGCCCGCCAATTTCTTTTTTACTTCAGCTGCAATATTAGATGCAATGTAGGCCCTTGATGCTGCACTGCATTTTTGTCCCTGGTATTCGAAAGCCCCTCTTGCCAAAGCAGTTACGACTACATCAACATCAGCACTCTTATGTGCGATGATAAAATCCTTTCCACCCGTTTCGCCAACAATGCGTGGGTAAGATGTATACTTACCCATATTAGCACCAATGGTTTTCCAAAAATTATTAAATACGCCGGTGCTGCCGGTAAAATGTACGCCGCCAAAATCAGCATGTTCAAAACAAACTTCTCCCAATACAGGGCCATCAACAATAACAAGATTTATAACGCCATCCGGTAAGCCAGCTTCCAGTAAAATACGCATAAAAACATGAGCACTATACAACTGGGTATGTGCCGGTTTCCAAACTACCACATTACCGCACATGGCAGCACTGGTGGGCAAATTTCCACCAATAGCTGTAAAGTTAAAAGGCGAAATTGCAAGCACAAAACCTTCTAGCGGACGGTACTCTACCCTATTATTCATCCCTGCCCCACTGATGGGTTGCTGGCGATAAATATCACTTAAAAAATGAACATTGAAACGCAGGAAATCTATCAGTTCGCAAGCCGCATCAATCTCTGCCTGGTAAGGATTTTTACTTTGCCCCAGCATGGTGGCAGCAACAATATGTGCCCTGTATTTAGTGGCCAGAAGATCTGCCGCTTTTAAAAATATATTCGCCCTGTTTTCCCAACTCATGTTCGCCCATTTATCTTTGGCTTTTAGTGCAGCAGCAATGGCATCCTTTACATGGCTTGCATCTCCCGAATGAAAATTGCCCAATAAATGTTTGTGTTCGTGCGGCGGGCGTATGGCTGTTTTTTTACCTGTTCGCACTTCTTTGCCATTAATGTACATTGGTACATCTGTTACTTCGCTTTTTAATTGTTTCAATACTTTTTTAAGTGCCAGTTTTTCCGGTGAACCAGGCGCATAATTCAGCACAGGTTCATTTACCGGCATTGGATAATAAAAATCTCCGTATTGCATATAAAAAAATTTAGCGTGATAGTTATTGCACCAACCTTATATAAATCTTCAACACAGGTATCGGTCTAGATGTTTCTTACTCCCTTGGTTATAAAGTGTCTGGAAGGTTTTTAGAACTATTTATTATAATACCCTTGTTATTATTAATTTTACTACGAGCAACCTTAAAAACGCCGAAACATTTTTTACCGATGGGTATTGGCATAATTTATCGCAGTTATTTTAAACTCTTTACCCTGCTGGTTTAACCATACCCTTCCTCCGTCCGTCATTACACCTTTTTCATTTCGGAACAACTGGCTAAAATTGATGGTAGCAAAAGATAACTTTACTTCTTTTGTAAACACAGCATCATAATATGTCAGTAGATCCTCTCTTGTTTTCATGTATTTGTTTAATGGATATTGCACTATAGCAGACAGTTTTTCTTTGTTATTGTCAACTACCCATTGCTGCAATTGTTTTATAAACAATTTTAATCCCTTCACATCTGTTATGCCCGCTATTTCCCAACTGGTTGGTCTGCTTCCATCAACAAAAATAGAATCATCTTTTAGTTCCTTTTCAGATAGCCCCGTTATTTTTAACAGGCCTGCTTTACTACTGTCCGAAGGCATTTTGACTATTTCCATTTCTACTATCTTTCCAGGTGTGCTTATTTTGTCATTATCAATTTCATTACACGCCATCAATGTAATTGATGCAATAGCTATGGCTAATAAAAATTGTCTCATTAGTTTATTTTTCATTTATTGATGTGCAGGTAAAAGTTTACCGTAGTATTTTATCTCCTGGCCCCGGATTCTTATAAAGGCAACAGTACTGTTGTGGCAAAACATCTCATTAAAAGGAGTTATATTTCTTATTTAATTAACAACTTTCTAAATACCACCAGGTAACAATCCCAAAACAAAAAATTGCAAACAAAAAATTAAGAACTCTCTACTTCCTTTTCACTCATCAAATAAGCCTTTATAAATCCATCCAGTTCACCATCCATTACCGGGCCTACATTACCTACTTCAAAATCGGTACGGTGATCTTTGATCATTTTATATGGGTGAAAAACGTAGCTCCGTATCTGACTGCCCCATTCTATTTTCTTTTTGCTGCTATTGGTAGCATCCAGTACTGCCTGGCGTTTACGCATTTCTTCTTCGTATAACCGGCTCTTCAGCATTGCCATTGCCTTCTCCCTGTTTTCGCCCTGTGTACGTGCCTGCTGACATTCCACAATAAACCCACTGGGTTTGTGCGTTAGCCTAACGGCTGTTTCTACTTTGTTTACGTTTTGTCCGCCGCTGCCACCACTTCTAAAAAAGGCCCATTCCACATCAGCAGGATTTACTGTTATTTCAATACTATCATCTATTAACGGGTACACATATACACTGGCAAAACTTGTATGGCGGCGGGCATTACTATCAAACGGGCTGATCCGCACCAACCGGTGTACCCCACTTTCTGCTTTTAAAAAGCCGTAAGAAAAGGGCCCGTCAAACTGAAACGTACAGGTCTTAATACCAGCACCATCTCCCCATTGCCAATCCAGCTCAGTAACTGCCCAGCCCTGTTTTTCTCCATACATACGATACATACGGGCCAGCATTTCTGCCCAGTCCTGGCTTTCGGTGCCCCCTGCACCGCTGTTTATTTGCAATACCGCTGGCAGTGCATCGGCAGGGTCATTAAGGGTGCTTTTAAATTCTGCTTCATCAATAACAATGTTCGCGTTGGTGAAGGCTTCCTTCACTTCCTCTTCAGTAGCTTCACCTTCTTTCCAAAATTCAAAAAGCACAGCAAAGTCATCTACCAGTCGCACTACATCGTTGTACATGTTAACCCAGTATTCGTTAACCTTTGTTTCTTTTAAAATGGAAGTGGCCCGGGCATTATCATCCCAAAAGCCCGGCGAAAGCGAAAGTTGTTTGTCGTTGTCTATTTTATATGTTCTGTTAGCAACGTCAAAGAAACCTCCTCAAAACCAGCACACGGTCTCTCATATCCTTTAAATTTTCTGTTGTCATGCCGCAAAATTAAGGGATATTTTTTAACGGGCAAATGAAATGCTGATCACCAATGTTGTGCCCTTCCTTATACATTTTACAGCTTTAAGAAACTTTTATTAATACGGGTAAAACACATTTAACTATAAAGCAGGTAAACTTTATGTAGATAAAATCGCGGCAGAAAAAAACATTTTCTGTTGTAGTAAACAAATACAAACATTTATTAAAAGACGGGGCACAATTGCCGGCAATAAAATATGCTACACTAATAATTAGTTTTCATTTCAATAATTTTTATACATTGTGTTTAGAAGCAGTAAAACTAACCATGCTGCATTTAAATTTTTTTACAATGAAAAAAAATCTTTGTCTTTTCCTTTTACAGGTAGTAATTTTTTCTAACAGTTTTTGTCAAAAAACAAAAAAAGCCGTCACTGAAAATAAAAATATTGGTGGCCATCCTGCCTGGATAATGCAGGGAAATATTTATGAAGTAAACGTGCGCCAATATACTACTGAAGGAACCTTTAAAGCCTTTGCAAAACATCTTGACAGGCTAAAGAAAATGGGCGTTCAAACTATTTGGTTTATGCCAATTAATCCTATTAGTAAAGTGGACAGAAAAGGTAGCCTGGGAAGTTATTATGCTGTATCTGATTTTACGGCAATTAATCCCGAGTTTGGTACCCTAAAAGAATTTGAACAGGTGGTAAAAGACATTCATGCAAAGGGGATGAAAGTAATTATTGACTGGGTGCCTAACCATACCGGCGCTGATAATAAATGGCTCACCGAAAATCCGGATTTTTTTGTTAAAGACAGTACCGGAAAACCTACCTACATGGCCGACTGGAATGACACCCGGCTGTTGGATTATAAAAATATGGTAATGCAGGATAGCATGATCGCTGCCATGAAATATTGGATCACTGCTACAAACATTGATGGTTTTAGATGTGATGTTGCCTGGAATGTTCCGGGATCATTTTGGAAAAAATGTATTGTCCAACTACGACAAATTAAAAACGTATTTATGCTGGCAGAAGGCGATAATGCTTATTTGCCTCAAAATGATTTTGATGCTGTTTACCCCTGGACTATGTTTCACAAGATGGTGCAGGTGGCAAAAGGCGAAAGGCCAGCTTTTGCACTTGATAGTATCAATTCCGTAAACGACACGCTTTATCCAGGCAATACCATTCAAATGTATTTTACCAGCAACCACGATGAAAATAGCTGGAATAAAGCAGACTATGGGGTGTTTCCCGGAAATGTTCATGCGCCATTTGCAGTATTTTCACAAACCATGGCACATTCAGTTCCCTTAGTATACAG
>JANYFT010000105.1 GCA_025359625.1 Ferruginibacter sp. | reverse complement strand
GATCTACCGTTCCGGTTCCAAACAATGCATAGCGAAAAGCTTCTACAATAGGTGTTAAGGGGTTCCAGGCAATCCAAGCAGCAAATGATTTATTTTTTAAGAAAGATAATGGGTACGCAATTGGTGTGGCATACATGAGTAATTGTATCGCAAAGCTAATTAATACAGTAAAGTCCCGGTACTTAGTGGTGAGAGATGAAATGATGATGCCCAGGCCTAAGCCCAATCCCGCCATCATCAGCACCAGCAAAGGGATGAGTAACCAACTTGCGCCAAAATAAAAATGACCATGCTTAATGCCAAACCAAATCATTACAGCAATAAGCAAACTAAACTGTATGCCAAACTTTACAATATTACTCAGCACCGTGCTCAACGGTATCACCAGCCGGGGGAAATATACTTTACCAAAAATACCCGCATTTGCCACAAAAGTGTTGCTGGTGGCGGTAAGGCAGGCACTAAAATAATTCCAGATGGTAATGCTGCTCATATAAAACAATACCGGCTCAATACCATCTGTAGAAATATTGGCAATTTTACCAAAGACCAATAAAAAAACAAGCGTAGTAAAAACAGGTTGTATTAAATGCCATAGTGGGCCAAGAATTGTTTGTTTATACTGAGCCGAAAAATCACGTTTTACAAATAGCCATAAAAGGTCTCTGTATCTCCAGACTTCTTTTAATTGCAGGTCAAAAAAAGCTACTTTGGGTTCCAGTATCAAGTCCCAATGTTCTATGTCAACTTTTTTTTGGTTAGTAGAGGTCATAATTAAAAAAAACAAAATGGTAATGAGATGTCAATATTGTTTATTTAATTAAACAACTGTCGTCTGCAATTACTTTATTGTGTTTCAAATAGTTGATTGAGAATAAATTAAAGGTTGTTTTTACAAGAAAAAAGGTAACCTTATCCTATTATTTTTTTAAGCTTTTCCTTATACACTTCAAATCCAAAATATTTCATTACTGTTGACTGTTCAGGCACGTATTTACTATAGTTGCTGATCACTTCAATTATAGCGTTTGTTATCTCTTGTTGGCTATTGGGGTTTACCAACAAGCCAAACTCTCCATTATGCAACGCATCAACGGACCCATCCATATTGCCCGCAATGACAGGTTTACCATAAAACATTGCTTCAATAAAAACAATACCAAAACCTTCTTTCCTGCTTGGCATTATAAACACATCAGCCAGGTTATAATGACCGGCAAGTGCTTCATCCGCAATAAAACCAGTTAAAATTATCTGTTGCTGAAGGTTTAAGCTGGCAATCAATTTATCAAGCCTTTCTTTTTCGGAAATATCATATTTACCAACAATGAGGTATTTTATTGATGGTAACTTCTCTTTAAGATCGTGTATGGCCTGCATTACGAGATCGTATCCTTTATACTTTTCTGTAGAAGAAAGCCGTGTAAGCGTCAGTAACACAATATCATTGGCTTTAATGCCATAAGCATTCTGTAGGTGTTGGGGTTTGGATACCTGTAGAACGGGTAATAAAAAAGGATCAAGGCAATTATTAATGACTTTCATTTTTTCTTCCGGCAACTGATTTTGTTTCACCATCTTCTTTTTTGTAAAATCACTTACCGGTAAAATTAGGTCACATTGATGCAACATCTTTTTTTTCCACCAGGGTAAGACAACCCATACCTCAATACCGTGTGCAATTAAGACCAGTTTTGTTGCAGGAGAAAATAATTTGATGATATATCCTATTGCCAATAAATTAATGTGACTTAAAATAACTATGCGGCTGCCTGCACCTTCTTTAAATGCGGCACATAAAAAATTAAAACGATTATTGCCAAAACCCCTGAAGGTTGTTGCTGGAAAATAAGTGGTATTAATATCTTTTGATTCATCATATAAAGAAAAAATCTTTACAATTTTATCTGCCGCCTCCAGTGAAAATTGATGCAAGGCCATACCTGCAATCTTGCATACCTTTTCAATTCCACCCGTTGCAGAAAAAATCCGTAGCGTTAAAAATAAAAAATGAGTTTTAGGCATTCCTGTTATTTTCTATTAAGAAAAGGGTGAGAAATTGAGACCAGTGAAGCTTACCGGCTACAAATTGCTGATGGTAGGCTTTAGTTTTTGCATCTCTATGGCTGCCTGCATACTGATCTCTTCCCAGCCATTCTTTAAATGGAAAAGAAAATCCCATTTTTGGCCGGTTCCATACAGCTTCTGGCAATGCATCTTTAAAACTATCTATCAGTAACTGTTTATTGAAAGTTCCTGCATATTTAATGGAACTGCAAAGCTGTAGTGACAATTTTAAAAAGGCTGTATCTAAAAAGGGCACTCTTATTTCAAGCCCATTTGCCATACTCATAACATCTGCATCCCTCAGTAACTGGTTTTGCATGTATAGGTTGACTTCTAACCAGCTTGCCTGATTTTTAGCCGTCAGGTTTGTTATGTCCGGCAATAGTGGTTGCTCTTCTAAAATCTGCCATACCTCTGATTCGCTGCAGTTTAAATATTGCGCAATGTCATGGGGTATGAACTGGCCCCGTAAAAAAAGATACACGCCTATGGAACCCTTTATACTGAGGTAACAAAACCGGCGAAGTTTTTTTATCCCGGCAAATCTACCCGCTCTTAAAAGCGTATCTGGCAAATGCTGCTGCACCTGCAAAGCAGTCGCTATCCTGTTAAAAGAGGGATATCCCCCGTACAGTTCATCTCCGCCAATGCCTGACAGTACTGCTTTTAACCCACATTCGCCCGCATATTTACTGATGAACCAGGTATTGATACCGTCGCAACAGGGCAGGTCCATGGCACTTATGATACCTGGTAAATCGGCATGAAAAACTTCTTCTTTTAGCAGGTACTGGTACTGGTTACCCTGCAGGCCCGACTGTACCATATCCTGGTATTTTTTTTCTGAATACTGATGGTCCTCAAAAAAAAGTGAAATGGTATTTAAGTCGGGTCGCTCCTTATTAGCCAGGTGGGCAATGATACTTGAATCGAGCCCACCGCTTAAAAAAACGCCAATCGGTGCATCAGACAATAAGTGCCTTTTTACTGCGGCAGCCAAATTTTGTTGTATCAGTGAAATAGCTTCTTCCCGGTCACTTATTTTTTCAATATAACAAGAACGGGTAAACGCTTCCTTCCTGGTATGTCCTGTAAAAATATTGTACTCAAGATACCATCCCTTTTTTAAGGGCTGCACTTCTTTTAAAGTAGTGACCGGCTCGGGCAAATGGCCATAGGCCATCAGGTATACCTGCCAGTTTGCATGGGGTGCCTGCAGATAAGGTATTTGTTTAAAAGCCCTTACTTCTGATGCAAAGGCAAGCCCTTCTTTTGTGTGAGCAAAATACAAAGGCTTTATTCCAGCGCCATCTCTTACAAGATAAATATGCCCGGTAACATTATCCCAAAGGGCAAAAGCAAACATGCCATTGAACTCTTTAAAAGCCGCAACACCCCAGGTGGCAAAAGCAGCGAGTATCACTTCTGTATCGCTGGCAGTAGTAAACAAACAACCGGCCCTTTTTAGTGTTTCTTTTAGTTCAATATAATTATACAATTCACCGTTATAGGTAAGCTGGTAACGCCCATCGGCATACGTCATTGGCTGATGGCCAGCAGTTGAAAGGTCTATTATAGAAAGGCGCCGGTGGCCCAATACAAGATGATTGGCGGCACAAGTATATATACCTTCGTCATCCGGGCCTCCATGTTTTTGAACCGTGCACATTTTTTTAACAATGGCCTCAATAGCCTCCACAGGCATGGAACGGTTAATTAGTCCTGCAATCCTACACATAGGTAATACTGTTAAAAAGGAATTTATTTAATGGAAAATGGATAAATCGATCATTGATAATTAAGACAAGTGCAGTTTATTATTATTTAGTGATGGATAATCATCTAAACCATTAACGGTAAAATAAACCCTTTGGGCAAAAACACAGGCATTATTGATAAAAAAAGAGAGAGCTGTGCTGAAAATTATCCAGGAAACCCACCCCTTACATTGAAAGCATGCTATTTTCGTAAAAAGCCTTGCTTTGAAAGTATTATCCATTATCCTTTCATTCATTATCCATTCCCTCCTACCCCAAAAGCTGCAAATTTCTTTTATCAAATTGTGCACTTAATTGAAGGCCCATACTTTCAATCCTTACTCTTGCCTTGTTACCAATTAACTCCACCAGTATTCCCTGGTAATTCA
>JANYFT010000104.1 GCA_025359625.1 Ferruginibacter sp. | reverse complement strand
TTAACGTTGCTGCGGGTTTATTTTAATCCCACAGCGCCCACCATCAGCGGTGCAGTGAACATAGCTAATGTAGTCCCATCTTTTGCTGCGCCGCATACCTATAGTATTGCAGGTCTTAACCAGGCGATGGCAGCAGGTAGCATGGGTTATTTTATTATTGCCGTGGATGTAAGTGCTACAGCCACTTTTGGCAATACAGTTAAAGTAAACGGGATCAGCAACCCGTTGATATTTGGTTTTACCACAGCGCCCAATCTTACCAATAACCAAACCGATGTTGCTGGTACAAAAACCTTTAGTTCAACTTTACCTGTAACACTGATGTCATTTACTGCAAAAGTTACCAATGAAAAGATTAAGCTTCAATGGAAAACAGCATCAGAAATTAACAACGCATTTTTTGAGGTGGAACATAGTCGGGATGGAGTGACCTTTACAAAGATTGGCAGGTTGGCCGGAAAAGGAACTACCAATATAGAACAGAGCTACCAATTTTTTGATGCTACTCCTTTGTTTGGAAATAATTATTACCAGTTGAAGCAAATTGATATTGACAACAATTACCATTATTCCGGTATTGTATATGCTTTCATCACAATCAATCGCCTTATGGTAACAGGTTTCTATCCTAATCCTGTAATAAATATGGTGCGGTTTTCGGTGATTGCCCCCGAAAACAACAGAATACACATTCAGGTAAATGATATGTTAGGTCGGCAGGTTTTACAACAGAACCAGGCTATTATTAAAGGAGAGAATAAACAACAACTGGATCTTAATTATTTGACAAACGGCGTTTATTATTTACATGTAACCGAGCAAAAAGGCGGCAACCATTTTATGCAAAAAATTGTAGTGGCGAAATAGGAAGCTCAAGAACAATTAAAATGTTTAATAACCGGCAAAGCTTTTTTAAGGTTAAATACCGGGCAATAAGCTTGTAAGAGGCTCTCACTATTTTCGACAAAATTATTAAAAGCTCTGTTAAAGAAGTCTGGTTTTAAGTGGCATAAACTGGTGTATTGGAATTGATTACTTTTTTGGTGCAGCCAACGTTTTATATTTGGTGGCGATTTAAATTTAGGAAACACAATTGCATTTTGTGAAAAAGCTAATTTTAGAAGCCGTATATTTTACAATTCAATTACTTCACAGTCTTTCATTTCTTTTCCGTCAATTGTAAAACGTATCAGTGTTCTTACTTTATGCCAGCCTTGTTTACCGGCAGCTCCGGGGTTGATGTGCAGACAATTTATTTTATCATCGTACATCACTTTTAAAATATGCGAATGCCCGCTGATAAATAATTGTGGCTGATGGATCAGTAATTCCTTTTTTGTTTCAGGATTGTATTTTGGCGGATAGCCACCAATATGCCGCATCATCACTTTTACTTCTTCACACATAAAAACCAATTGTTCCGGGTAAATGCTTCTTATGTCATTGCCATCAATATTGCCATACACCCCTTTTAATGGCTTCATCGCTTTTAACTGGTTGGCTATATCAACTGTGCCAAAGTCGCCACCATGCCATATTTCATCACAATTTTTAAAATGCTCCGGAATGCTTTCGTCTAAGTAATTATGGGTGTCAGATATCAGTCCTATTCTTGTCAAGTAAGTGATTTTAAAAATGTAAATTTGATATTAAGATTGCACAATTCAAAATTCAATGCCCATTCAAAGCAATAAAAAAATGTAATGCAAAAATATTCAGTAAACAAGCACTTATTTGAGGCAGTTTTAACTGGGGTAAATTCAGGTGAAATTGCCTTTCCAGAAATTCAAAGACCTTTCGTTTGGGATAGTCATTGTGAAAAGAAATAGAATGAAATACAATAAACATTGCATCAATTGATAGTTGCCTGTTTGAAATAATTATCAATTATTAATTAAAAATTATCAATTAATTATTAGCCATGCCACACTATCATACACTCGGAAATATTCCCCACAAACGCCATACACAATTCCGCAAACCGGACGGTAGTTTATATGCCGAACAGCTATTTTCAACCGAAGGTTTTAGCAACGATTATTCGCTGCTGTACCACAATTATTCACCAACGCAAATTATTAAAACAGATAAACCTGTAAATGTTCAGCCGATAATTGCAGAAGAAAAAATGTTGCAGCACCGCAGCTTTGAGGGCTTTAAAGTTAAGCCTGAAAAAGATTTTTTGCATAGCCGCCAACCTATTTTGGTTAACAGCGATTGCCATATTGTATTAGCCGCACCTCAGCAAAGTATGGGCAGTTATTTTTACAAAAATGCTGATGCAGATGAGCTAATATTTGTACATGAAGGCAGTGGTATTTTGCAAACTATGTATGGCGATATTGATTTTACCTACGGCGATTATTTAGTGATACCAAGAGGTACTATTTATCAAATACATTTTACTACAGATAGCAACCGTCTGCTGATTGTAGAATCATTTAGCCCTATCCGTTATCCCCAAAAATATGTAAGCAAATATGGGCAGTTGCTGGAACATTCACCTTATTGCGAAAGGGATATTCGTGCGCCACAACACTTGCAAACGCATGATGCAACAGGCGATTTTTTAATTAAGACAAAAAAGAAAGGGATATTGTATGGCTTGCATTATGCCCACCATCCTTTTGATGTAGTAGGGTGGGATGGTTGTTGCTATCCGTATGCTTTTTCTATTCATGATTTTGAGCCCATTACCGGAAGGGTACACCAGCCGCCTCCGGTACACCAAACTTTTGAAGCCCATAATTTTGTGGTGTGTTCTTTTGTACCCCGTTTGTTCGACTATCACCCTGAGGCCATTCCTGCACCTTATAACCATAGCAATATTGATAGCGACGAAGTGTTGTATTATGTGGATGGTGATTTTATGAGCCGCAAACATGTTACCAGGGGAATGATCAACCTTCATCCGGGAGGCATACCACACGGGCCACATCCCGGTGCTGTGCAAAAAAGTATTGGTGCCATACAAACCAACGAACTGGCCGTAATGATAGATACTTTTCACCCTTTGCAATTAACAGCGTTGGCCCTTGAAATAGAAAATGAAGGCTATGTTATGAGTTGGGCGGAGTAAGGCGGCAACAAGCCATCTTAAGGTTGTGGCCTGCAGTACTATTTTTAACACAAAGTATTTTATCAATCCTTAAAAGACCGTAAGCAAAAAACAAAATTTCAGTACATTGTATAAGTGATACATTTAAAAAAATAATAACAAAAAATCATGTTATGCCAATAAAAAAAAGGAAGCATTTTAAATTGTCGGAGACTTCTGGGTTGCCAACCTTGGTAAAGCTATTGCTGGGTCAGGATAAGCCTGCAAAAGGTTGGCAACCCTTGCAACAATTTGAAATAGACACACAAAAAATTTGCTTAAAATACCTTCTGCTTTTTGTCTTAATGTCAAATACGTTTTTCATAAATAGTAATGCACAATCGCGTAGTCTTTTTAATGGTAAAGACCTAACAGGCTGGCATGCAGATGTTCCGGAAATGGATAACAATGCGGCAGCAAAAAATCCATTTATTGTCCGCAATGGATTATTGGTAAGTATGGGCAATCCGCAGGGGCACCTCATTACCGATTCGGTTTATAAGAATTATCGCCTGGTGGTTGAATACCGCTTTGCCCGCAAGCCGGGCAATTGCGGCTTATTGGTACATGCCTCCACACCACGGGCATTGTACAAGATGTTCCCCAAATCTATTGAAGCGCAAATGGAGCACAACAACGCAGGCGACTTCTGGTGCATTGTGGAAGACATCAGTGTGAAAAATATGGAGCAACGCCGCGGCCCTGAAAAAGATTGGGGTATCACAGAAGGTAAGGGACGCTGTATAAAAAATCTTACGGATAATTCCGAAAAACCATTAGGTGAATGGAACAGGATGACGGTGGAATGCTATAAGGATTCTATCCGGGTTTGGGTAAATGGCGACCTGGTGAATGATGGATTTAATTGTACTGCAAGTGAGGGCCAGATTGCTTTTCAGGCGGAAGGATCAGAAGTAGAATGCAGAAAGATGGAATTGACACCTATCATGAAACTTAGTGATAGCAGCAAATAAAAAATTCATTTTCTTTTATAAAATAAATTGCAATACAGCTTTGCCTAATCTTGTTTTTATCTTAACTCTTTCGGTGATTAAATATCAGGAACAGCTGAAAAACCAGTCATGTCTTTCTGTATCACTTTTTTAAAGTGAAAAGAAGGAAAGGAAATGTCTGCTAAACCGATATGAAGAAAAATCCTTTCCAATAATAAAAAAAGCACTGTAGCTATGCTTACGATGGATCCGCCTGTGCCAATGGTTTTTAAAAAAAGGCTTATTTCTTCCATAGCAGAAAAATCAAATCCATAAAATAATAAACGGATGCATCCATAAATGACGAACGATGTCAGAGTACCGGCGATAAACCCTTTTTTTGCACCATTTAAAAATGGTAAGCATTGCTGTTTCATTGATAACTAATTTTAAAAGATTGTTTTATTGTTTAATAACAGGGCAAAGATGCAGTTGGATATTTGTGCTATAAACTATTACTTATCCAAAGGGGTAAATGAATTATTAAAAGGTAGGAAAATGGCCTTTAAAGTGTTTTTATATACCTTGATTATAAAGTACTTTATAAATATGGTGTAAAAATAATTACTTGCAGGTAAGTTTTTATTTTACCAATACATTTTTAAGTTGTGTTGAAACTTGCCTAAATTGCACGTTTGAAAAAACACGCTGCAAATGTTGATAGAAATATTAAAATCGAAGATTCACCGCATTGTCATCACCGAAGCCAACCTTAATTATATTGGCAGCATCACATTAGACCAGGATTTGATGGATGGTGCCAACCTGATTGAAAATGAAAAGGTGCAGGTAGTAAATGTAAATAATGGCAGCCGCATTGAAACCTACGTAATTAAAGGGGGCAGGGGCACAGGGGTTTGTTGTCTCAATGGCCCTGCAGCAAGGCAAGGCGCAGAAGGAGATATTGTAATAGTGATCTCTTATGCCACCATGGATTTTGAAGAGGCAAAAAGCTTTAAACCCGCTATCATTTTTCCAAAAGAAGGGAATAAATTATAAAATAGAAACACCAGGTTACATAAAAAATTCTTCCTTGATAACCTTGCCATCTTTTACATTGTAAACACAAAGTTCGCCCATAGTTTGTCTTGGCTGGCCTTTCATAGTAACATCCATTGTAAGCGTAAAAGCAATTATGTTTCCGGTAACTAAAGGTTCCGAAATTGCTGTTGAGTGCATTTCTTCCACAATAGATTCAAATTTATGTCCTTTGTCAATGATGTTTTGTAACCCCTGTGTTTCCTTTTTAAACATTGGAGATTCCATGGGTTCAATGCTGGTAGCATTGTCAGCATATAATTCTTTTTGCGCAGTTTCGTACTCGCCTTTGCTGCAAAGTTCTTTAAGGCGTTTGGCAATTTCAAAAGTTGTCATGATAAATTTTTAGTTAGAAATGATTATGATACCGGTACAATTTAAACCGATAATTTTATTTTAATATTTTAATGTTAGCAAAAATATATAAGTGCTGTATCAGGTATTCGACATCAAATTTAATTTTCATTTCGGAATTTATTTAAACACATTTCTTTCTTTTGTGATTATTTAATTTCAGCGCACCATAATTGTTTTAAAGGGTTTATTTTAGCAATTGCAAAAATTAACTGTCCCATAAAAGGGATATCATCATCATAACAAATCAATAAAAAATGACGATTACTTCTTGTATGAAATTTTCAATGGGTATGACCCTTTTTATGATGGCCTTTTCGTGTACTGGATTTGCTCAATCCAATAAACGGTTCAATCCCAAAAACCTTGCCATATCGTTTGTGGCTCTCACCAATAATTACAAGGATACAAGGCAGGCACTTGCTACATTATCTGTTAAAAATAATTCAAAACAAAATGTGCCTGCTTCGGGCTGGAATATATATTTCAACTCAAAAAATTCCATTCTTGTACAAGAGCCTTCAGTATTTTTTACCATCAAACAATTAAATGGTAACCTGTTTCAATTATCTCCTACGCCTAACTTTAAGGGATTATCTACAAATGGGGATGTTACAACACAAGTTATGATGGAAGGCCAGGTTTTGAATAAGAACGATCAGCCCGAAGGATTTTATTTTGTTTGGGATGATGCGCCAGATAAGGGGATCGATATGAAAAATGTGACCGTTACGCCCGTTCCTATGCAACCAATTGAAGGTAAAATTATATCAGATTTTGCCACAACAATTTACAACCGCAATGAGGCAATAGAAAAAATAGCTACGGACAATTTACCAAAAGTATTTCCTACACCTGTTAGCTATCAGGAAAATGGCCCTTCTTTTTTATTAAATAATGCTGTGCAAATAAATACAGATGCTGTCTTTGATAAAGAAGCCCAATTGCTGGCTGATGATGTTTTGCAATTGCTCGGTAAAAAACCCCCTGTCACCACCACATCTGCCACCGGCGCAGTTATCAGCTTAATTAAAAAAACGGGCATTGCTCCGGAAGGCTACGAGTTAACTGTAAAGGCAGAAGGCATAACCATTGCGGCGTCATCACCCGAAGGGATTTTTTACGGCATCCAGTCTTTCAAAAGCCTGTTGCCACCAGCATCCTGGAAATTAACCAAAATCGTAAAAACAATTACAGTACCAGGGGTAACAATAACCGATGCACCCCGTTTTGGGTATCGTGGTTTTATGCTGGATGTAGCCCGTAATTTTCAAACAAAAAAAGAAGTATTGAAGTTGTTGGACCTGGTAGCTTTTTATAAATTAAATACCTTTCATTTTCACCTGACGGATGATGAAGGGTGGAGGTTGGAAATTAATGGGTTACCCGAGCTCACTGAGATTGGAGCAAGACGTGGCCACAGCCTTGATGAAAAAAATAATATGCCTGCTGCTTACGGGTCGGGTGCGTTAACAGATTCTTTATATGGAAGCGGTTATTATACCAAAGCAGATTTTATAGAAATTTTAAAATACGCCACCAACAGGCATATAAAAGTTATTCCTGAAATTGAAACTCCGGGTCATGCAAGGGCGGCCATAAAAGCCATGGATGCCCGGTATGAACGCTTGATGAAAGAAGGGAAAAAAGAAGAAGCGCTGCAATATTTTCTTCGGGATGTAAGCGACCGGTCAACCTACTCTACCGCACAAAGTTTTCACGATAATGTGATGGATGTTGCCATTCCTTCTACCTATAATTTTATAGAAAAAGTAGTAACAGAAATTACAAAATTATACCAGCAGGCAGGTGCTCCGCTAACAACTATACATTTGGGTGGCGATGAAGTGCCGGCTGGTGTATGGGAGCAATCGCCTGATTGCATAGCCCTGATAAAAAATAACCCTGCTATTAAGAACACCGATGGAATCTGGTACTATTATATATCTAAAGCAAACAACATTTTAAAAGCAAAGGGGCTTACACTTTCCGGCTGGGAAGAAATAGCTTTTCGCAGAACAATCACTGATAGCAAAAAAATAACCATTCCTAATCCTGACTTTGTTAACCAGGATATGAAATTGTATGTTTGGAACAACACAACAGGCAGCGAAGACCTGGCCTACAAACTGGCAAACGCAGGCTATAAAGTAGTAATCACTTTTGTAAGCAATTTTTATTTTGATATGGCACAATATAAAACCTATGACGAACCTGGCTATTATTGGGGTGGCTATACCGGCCTTGAAAAAACGTATCATTTTATACCATACGATTATCTTAAAAACATTAAAGAAGATATTGATGGTAATGCACTGGATAAATCGTTTTATGCCGGAAAACAACGCTTGTCAGATTTTGGTAAAGAAAATATTATAGGCTTGCAGGGAGCCCTGTGGGGCGAAACCATTAAAGGCCCGCAGCAATCAGAATATATGCTGTTGCCACGTCTTACGGCACTGGCCGAAAAAGCATGGGCAAAAAATCCCGATTGGGCACTCGAAACAGACACGGTGAAAAGTAATAATTTATACCATCAAGCCTTGTCTCAATACAACCAGATAATGGGTTTAAGGGAGTTGCCCCGTTTAGATTATTATGGAGGAGGTTTTAACTACCGCATACCCTTTGCAGGTGCAATGGTAAAGGATGGTAAAGTATATGCCAATGTGCAGTTTCCTGAATTAACCATCCGGTACACAAGCGATGGAGAGGTGCCAACTATTAAAAGCAAAATTTATACTGGGCCTGTAACTGATAATGGATTTATCAAATTTAAAGTTTTTAATAAAACCGGCAGGTCGGGTAATGCAACAGTTGTGGAAAATAAATAGGGAGGTTTTATTTAACCTGGCTTATGAAGTAAGAAGTAATGTGGAATACCTATCCTTGATTCATTCTTGAGGATAGAATATTTCACATTTAGGGTATTGTCATTAATAATTTAAAGTAAACTATATAGGTCGATCTAATTTCCAGGTCTTTATCCAAATCGTTTAGAGCTCTATAGGAGCAGCAGCGTTGTACCGCTATAATCAGAGTTACTTTTGTCCAGAGGGCCTGTTCTGACTCATCGGATAGCGTCAAGTTAATTAATTTCTATTCAGTCCATATGTAAAAGAAGTGAGGTAATGGTTTCGTGAGAGTTTGTTCATTATAGAACAAATGAAGAAATGGAAGATAAAATGCTTGTTAAAGAATATAAAGTACCGCTCCTTCTCCTACAGGAGAGGGAGATGGAGGATGAGGTGCAACGCAGTTTTTACCAGTAAAAAATAATGCGCTAATACAATAACACAATACAAGTATGAATTTTAAAGAAGAATAATTTTTTAACCTGACGTTAATACGTTTCATCGGGAAGCAACCCTACCAACATCCCATAGCCCGAAATGCAATCAGGTATTTCAAAAAAAACATCAAAAAATCAATCCACAGTTTGATCATTCTGTGTTAATGATAAATTTATAATACTGGTGTAAACTCAGATAGGCTTAATTTTGAACTGGATAAAAATTAAGAAAATGCCCAAACGAAGATGGCATTAAAGTTGGGTGCAGACATTCTTATACAAAAACAATTATAACAATCAGCCATCATTCAAACATCCTTAAATATGGGTACAGATACACAACAAATTGAACAGCTCGGCATCAATACCGTAAGAATTTTATCAATTGATGCAGTACAAAAAGCAAATTCTGGCCACCCAGGAATGCCAATGGGTGCTGCGCCAATGGGGCATGTATTGTGGGCAGACTATATGCGCTACAATCCCAAAAATCCTGACTGGCCAAACAGGGACCGGTTTATACTATCTGCCGGGCATGGCTGTATGCTGCAATACAATTTTTTATACCTTACCGGGTACGATTGTACGCTGGACGATATCAAAAATTTCAGGCAGCTTAACAGCAAAACTGCTGGCCATCCAGAGCATGGTTTAATGCCGGGCATTGATGTAACTACAGGCCCGCTGGGTCAGGGCTTCGCCAATGGTGTAGGATTTGCCATTGCACAAAAACACCTGGCAGCAAGATATAATAAACCGGGCTTTGATATTTTTGATTATAACATTTATGCCATTTGCAGCGATGGCGATATGATGGAAGGCGTTACATCCGAAGCCGCTTCGCTGGCCGGGCATTTGCAATTGGGCAACATTATTTATTTGTACGATGACAACCACATTTCAATTGAAGGCAGTACAGGCATAGCTTTTACAGAAGATGTAGCCAAACGCTTTGAAGCTTATGGCTGGCATGTGCAGGTGATAACAGATGGCAATGATATCAATGCCATTGCCGCCGCAGTAAAAAATGCAAAGGCAGAAACTACCCGTCCATCTTTAATAAAAGTCCGTACACATATCGGGTATGGCAGCCCCAATAAAGTAGATAGTGCAGGCGCACACGGCTCACCTTTAGGCGCAGACGAAATCAAACTGGTCAAATCATTTTTTGGTTTCGATGCAGAAAAATCTTTTGTGGTTCCGGATGAAGTGTTGAAATATTATCGTGCCATCGGAGCAAAAGGAACTGTGCTGGAAAATGAATGGAATGAATTATTTAAAAATTATACAGCCGCCTTTCCTGAACTGGCTGCAGAATATGAACTGGCAGCCAGCGGCCAATTGCCGGTAGGCTGGAAAAATTCCTTACCTGTATTTGAACCATCCGATAAAAAGATGGCCACCCGCCAGGCATCGGGAAAAGTATTGAATGCTATTGCCGCAAGTGTTCCCAACTTGATTGGTGGTTCTGCCGATCTTTCACCCTCTACAGACACTACGCTTAATGGGTATGATTCGTTTACGCCAACAAGTTATGGCGGAAGAAATTTTCATTTTGGCATTCGTGAACATGCCATGGGATCGGCATTAAATGGGATGGCACTAACAAAAGGTATAATTCCTTATGGTGCTACCTTTTTAATATTTTCTGAATACATGCGGCCACCAATAAGGTTAGCCGCCATCATGAAAATTCGCTCCATATTTGTTTACACACACGACAGCATCGGCCTGGGCGAAGACGGCACCACACACCAGCCGGTTGAACAATTGATTTCTTTGCGTTCTATTCCAAACATAATAGTAATACGACCTGCAGATGCCAACGAAACCGCACAGGCATGGAGGGTGGCATTAGAGCATACAACAGGCCCGGTGGTATTGGTTTTTACCCGGCAAGGATTACCCATACTGGACCAGGCAAAATTTGGAAAAGCTACTGAGCTGGAAAAAGGGGCCTATATTTTATCCGATTCTTTTCTTGATCCGCAGATAATTTTAATAGCCACTGGCTCCGAGGTTGATTTAATTTTGCAGGCACAAGTTACGTTAACGGAGAAAGGTATTGCCAGCCGTGTGGTAAGTATGCCCTCCTGGGAATTGTTTGAAAAGCAGGATGAAGCCTATAAAGAAAAAATATTTCCTGAAGCGCTTAAAAAGAGGTTGGCCGTTGAAGCCGGATCACCATTGGGCTGGCATAAATATGTAACCGATGAAGGGGCTATTATTGCCATGACTGGTTTTGGCGAATCTGCACCGGCAGAAGACCTGTTCAAGGTGTTTGGATTTACGGTAGAAAATGTGGTGGCAAAAGCAATGGAGCTTTTAAATAAGAATAGCATTAGTTTATCAACGGGTTAGTTCTTTTTAAAATATTTTTGTCCGGGCTAATACAGCAGCAATGTGGAACTTTAGTGGCGTCGCACTCTTGTACTTTTACAACAATGAGGAACTTTTATTAAATGATAGGTGAATTTGCCAGGCTTTATAAATACTTTTTGCCACTTTTTGAATAAATTAATAGTTGTTTTTTTAACCTTAATAGAAACATAGCTTATAAGATGCTTATAACTTTATTAGCACTAATTATATTTTCACATTAATAAGGTAATAAGGTTGAATTATTGATCTGATAATTTTCTACTAAGGTTGGAACGAGGGAACTCTTTTACCACTGAAGTAGCAGTGGTTTAATTAACAGAAAAACTGATAAAGTCTACGCAAACAAAAATTTAAAACTTGTATGACAATAGGTATAGCAGCAGATCATGGCGGATACGAATTAAAAGAAATCATTCATCCATTTCTTATATCACTCGGTTACACCGTAAAAGATTTTGGTGCCTTTCAATTGGATAACAATGATGACTATCCTGATTTTGTAATTCCTCTGGCAAAAGCAATTGTAAGCAAAGAAGTAGATCGTGCCATCGCCATTTGCGGCAGTGGCGTAGGAGCATCCATTGCAGCCAACAAAATTTCAGGAGTAAGAGCAGCTTTAATAAATGATCATTTTTCTGCCCATCAGGGTGTGGAGGATGACGACATGAATATGCTTTGCCTCGGTGGAAGGGTAACGGGATATATGGCTGCACAGGAATTAATTGTAGCTTTTTTGAATGCCCGGTTTACCGGCGCTGAAAGACATTTGCGCCGCTTGCAAAAAGTTCATTTACTCGAAAAATAAAAATCAACCATGCAAAAAATAAACGACCTTAAAATACTTTTTTTTGATGTAGGTGGCATACTGCTAAGCAATGGATGGGGACATGAATCAAGAAAAAAAGCAGCGGAACAATTTGGGCTTGATTATGCAGAAGTAGATGCCCTGCACAATTTTATATTTAACGTGTATGAAATTGGAAGTATTACATTGGATGAATACCTGGATACCGTAATATTTAATTATCCAAGAGATTTTGTCCGCCAGGATTTTAAGGATTTCATGTACTCCGAATCGGTAGAATTGCCGGATATGCTGCGATGGTTAAAAGAGTGGAAAAAAGATTGTGGTTTCAGGATCATCTCCATCAATAACGAAGGCAAAGAATTGAATGATTACCGTGTTCAGAAATTTAAACTGCACAAAGCCTTTGATGCTTTTATATCCAGTTGCGAAGTGAAAATGCGCAAGCCCGACCCCGGAATATTTAAACTGGCATTGGGTATAGCCCAGGCTTCTCCCAGCCAATGTGTTTATTTTGATGATAGAATTATGTTTGCCAATGCTGCACAAAAATTAGGCATCCGCTCCTTTCATCACACCGGTTTTGAATCAACAAAAGAAATATTAGAAAACTTAAAAAAAGAAAATTTTAACCAATGAGCAATTCAACAGGCAGATACGATTTTGGCATGATAGGCCTCGGTACCATGGGCCGCAACCTTTTATTAAATATGGGCGATCATGGCGTGGCAGGTGCAGGCTACGATAAGGATGCATCTAAAGGAAAGTTATTGGAAGAAGAAGATAAAAATAGCAACCTGAAAGGCTTTAGTGATGTAAAAGAATTTATAGCAAGTTTAAAAATCCCCAAGTCAATTATGATGCTGGTGCCAGCCGGAAAAATTGTGGATAATGTGATAGAAGAATTATTGCCTTTGCTCAATAAAGGAGATATACTGATTGATGGGGGTAACTCACATTTTACAGATACCAACAGAAGGGTGGATTACCTGGAAGCCAAAGGATTTCACTTTTTTGGTATGGGTGTATCGGGTGGTGAAGAAGGGGCCAGGAGAGGCCCCAGCATGATGCCGGGGGGAGATAAAGAAGCCTATAATGTTATGAAGCCAATTTTGGAATCTATCGCTGCCAAAGTAGATGGTGAACCATGTGTAACCTACATAGGCCCCGGGGCGGCAGGTCATTTTGTAAAGATGGTACACAATGGTATTGAATATGGATTAATGCAATTGATTGCAGAAACTTATGAGGTATTAAAAAAAGGATTACAATTGGATAATGCCGCGATAGAAAAAATATTTACGCAATGGAATGAAGGCCGCCTGCAATCATTTTTAATGGACATCACCAAAGATATATTCAGTTATAAAGAACCGGGTGCAGATCATTTATTATTGGATGACATTAAAGACGAAGCAAGGGCTAAGGGAACAGGCAAATGGACATCGCAGGTGGCGATGGATCTGCAGAGCCCGATACCAACCATTGACACTGCAGTATCCATGCGTGACCTAAGTAAATACAAAGCATTAAGGGAAGAGGCTGCTACAATGTATAGCAATAATGATGCACCATTAAAAGTTGACGGAGAGACTTTCTTATTGGAATTGGAACAGGCATTTTATTTTAGTATGATCATTACTTATTCGCAGGGAATGCACCTGCTTTCATTGGCCTCTGCCGAATACAAATATGATTTGCAATTAGCCGAAATAGCAAAAATATGGCGTGGCGGATGTATCATCCGGTCCGGATTTTTGAATGATATTTTTACTGCTTACAAAAAAAATAATGAGCTCAAACATTTGCTGCTGGATGAAGGCGTACAAAAATTGGTAACAGCAAGTTTACCAGGGGCAAGGTCTGTAATAGCTGCTGCTGTTGCTACTGGTATTGCTATACCGGCATTTGCTGCCTGTATAGGTTACTTTGACAATCTTCGCAACAAAAGGATGTCCTCAAACCTTATACAGGCGCAGCGTGATTACTTTGGAGCACACACCTATGAACTAACGGGCAAGGAAGGTGTATTCCATACGCAATGGATAGCAAAAAGCTGATTCATTTAATGGGTAATTAATTTAATGAATAATTGATAATTGGGTTGATGCAATAAGGAAGTGGAATAGAAATTACCAGACTTATCAATCCTAAAAACAGAAAACAAGAAATACAAAATAGTAAATAAGATTACCTGTGTCTTCAATTCTGAAGAACAGAAAATAATAAACACAAAACAGTAAACATACACGATGTACTCAACTATAAAATCGCAACCGGTTATCTTTATCATCTTTGGTGGCACCGGCGATCTTAATTCCCGTAAACTTGCACCGGCATTGTATAATCTTTTTTTAGAAGGTTGGTTGCCCGATCAGTTTTCTATAATCGGCACCGGAAGAACGCCTTTAACAGACGAACAGTTTGGCGAGAAATTACTGGAAGGCATCAATAATTTTTCAAGAACGGGTAAAGCAAAAAAGGACAAGTGGGCAGAGTTTTCTCAACATCTTTTTTACCAGGCCGCAGATGCAAAAGATTTTAAAAGTTATAAAGCATTTGGAACACGTATTGATCAACACAATGCAGAATGGAAAACACCGGCCAATGTTATTTATTACCTCGCTGTATCGCCTGATTTTTTCCCCATCATCGCAGAAAATATTTCCAAAGCCAGGCTGGCAGATGACCCCCAAAAAACAAGGATCGTTATTGAAAAACCCTTTGGCCATAACCTTGAAACATCCCGGTCGCTTAATAAATTACTGGCTGGTATTTTTAATGAATGCCAGATATACAGGATAGATCATTACCTCGGTAAGGAAACGGTACAAAATATCATGGCATTCCGTTTTGCCAATGCCATCATGGAACCCATCTGGAACCGTAATTATATTGAGCATGTACAGATATCTGTTACTGAACAATTGGGTGTAGAACAGCGGGGCGATTATTACGATAATTCAGGTGCACTAAGGGATATGATACAAAACCATTTGCTGCAACTGCTTACTTTGGTGGCCATGGAATCGCCCAATAGTTTTAATGCCGATGAAGTAAGAAGCCGCAAGGTGGATGTGTTAAATGCCATGCGAAAATTTACGCCGGAAGATGTTCGTATGTCGGCCGTTAGGGGCCAATACACCAGTGGATGGATGGAAGGAAAGGAAGTGCCGGGCTATCGGGAAGAAGCAAAAGTAGCTCCCGGATCCAACACAGAAACCTTTGCCGCCATCAAATTTTTTATAGATAACTGGCGTTGGAAAGGGGTACCTTTTTATGTACGGACTGGTAAAAGAATGCACCAGGCTGCTTCGGTTATCACTGTACAATTTAAGGATGTGCCCCACCTGATATTTCCTGCAGAAGTGAGTGAAAGCTGGCAGCAAAACAGGCTTATCATCAGCATACAACCAGAGATGAGTATCCGTTTACAGGTGCAGGCGAAACGCCCCGGGCTTGAAATGGCATTGAACACAGTGGACATGGTATTTGATTACAAAGGAACTTACACCAGCCAGGCACCCGAAGCTTATGAAACTTTATTGCTGGATACAATGGTAGGCGATCAAACTTTATTTATGCGTGGCGACCAGGTGGAAGTGGCGTGGGATTTACTAATGCCCATTTTGACTGCCTGGGAAGGAAGACAAAGTTTAAACTTTCCCAATTACTCTGCAGATTCCTGGGGGCCAGAGCTGGCAGAAGCATTGATTGCAAGAGATGGTTTTCATTGGTTCACCTTACCATTGAATGGTAAAAAATAATAGTGTGTGCAGATAAATATTTTTAAAACAGAAGCCGAAGTGCTGGCAAACCTTGCCACATATTTTGTTACCATAGCCAACAAGGCAATTGCAAAAAATGGAAGATTTGCTGTGGCATTGTCAGGTGGAACATCGCCTAAAAAATTGTACGAATTATTAAGTTCATCTTCGTTTAAAAATAAAGTGCAATGGCAAAAAACAGACTTCTTTTTTGGTGATGAACGCAACGTGCCACCAACAGATAGCAACAGCAATTACCTGATGGCAAAAAAGGCTTTGTTTGAACCATTAGAAATAGAACCTGCGCAAGTTTTTGCAGTAAATACTTTGCTTGAACCTGATAAGGCTGCAGCAGAATATGATACCACAATCAATAATTATTTTGCTGGTAATAAAAAGTGTTTTGATTTAATTTTGCTGGGGCTTGGGGATAATTCACATACAGCAAGCCTGTTCCCTTATACACCGGTATTGAATGATACTACTGCTTCTATTAAATCTGTTTTTCTGAATGATCAACAAGTGTATCGCATCACCTTTACGGCACCATTAATCAACCAGGCTTACCATGTAGTTTTCCTGGTGTATGGGCAGTCTAAGGCAGCAGCCGTACATCATGTAATAGAGGATGTAAGGGATATTGAAAATTTTCCAGCCCAACTCATTGCACCTGTTGATGGGGAACTTCTGTGGTTTATGGATGAAGCTGCTGTAGCACAATTAAAAATAAAATAGGATAAACAAAAACTTGCACCTGGCTTGATAATCCTTTATGTACATTTTTTATTTTTATAATAATAAATGATCCCTTTTTTCGTTACTCTTTTTATCTGTTCCTATTGACAAAATTTTTCTGCAAAGATTCACACCATCTATAGGCTAACAGTCTAATTTTTAAAACTTTACATAGTCCGTATTTTAATTTATATATTTTGTACAAAATATCAGCCCATAACGACAAGTAATTTTAACAAAAATGAAAGCTGTTTAGTCCGATATTTGCAACCCTATTGAAAATTTTTAAATCCAGTCTGATAAGTATGAAAAAGTTTGCATTTAAAAAAGTTTACCTGTTTTTTTCATCCCTGTTTATCTTTGTTTTACATATGCCATTTGTTTTTGCAAAAACAAAGACATTGGGTAATATTTTTGATAAAAGCCCCGTTTCAAACCCGGTAATAATATCTGATTCCCCTGTAGTAAATAGTATTGTTGCACCCATTGGCAGAATTAATCTATATGACAGTTTACACCTTGGTTCATTAGGTTTGGGTCACCAGGCTTTTGACTATGCCATGAAAGGTTTTACCGTGATGAAATCTACCGGAGAAGTAGGTAATGATAAAATTATTTCTATCATTGATTTTAGTAAGCCTTCTTCTCAAAAAAGGTTATTTGTTATTGATTTAACCAATTGCAAAGTTCTTTTTAATACTTATGTAGCACATGGCATGCAATCAGGAAAAGAATTTGCCAGCCGGTTTTCAAATAAGCCTGAAAGTAATAAAAGTAGTCTTGGTTTTTACGAAACACTCAGTACATATACTGGTGGAAATGGTTATTCATTAAAGTTACAAGGTGTAGAAAAAGGTATTAATGACAATGCCAATAAAAGGGCTATTGTGATCCATGGCGCTGAATATGTAGATGAAAGCTTTATCCGTTCGCAAGGTTATATTGGCCGTAGTTGGGGCTGTCCGGCTTTACCAGAGCGGTTGCACAAAGCAATTATTGATGTAATAAAAAACGGCACTTGTTTATTTATTTTTAGTCCTGATAACAATTACCTGAGCCATTCAAAAATATTGAACCAACCAGTAAATACACAATTGAGCCCTTTATTGGCCTACAATAATTAATTTCAGCTAAACAGATTTATACATTTTTTTGACCCCTTGCACCATGCCAGGGGATTTTTGTTTTACAATTTCATTGCATAATAATAACTTCACCAAAAATAATTTTAGTAATGAACATCAGGGAACAATTAAAAGGAACAGGCGTGGCGATTGTAACGCCGTTTAATGAAAATGAAACAGTGGATTTTGAAGCACTGGGAAAGTTAATTGATTTTATCATCTATAATGGAGTAGAGTATGTGGTAACTCTGGGAACCACCGGTGAAACACCTACTTTGGATAAACAGGAAAAGCTGGACATTATACATTTTACTTTTGATAAGATAAACGGGCGTGTACCCGTTGTAGTTGGTATTGGCGGCAATAACACAAAAGAAGTAATTGAACAGGTACAAACTTATCCGCTGGATAAAGCGGTAGCAGTGCTAAGTGCCTGTCCTTATTACAATAAGCCATCGCAGGAAGGCATTTTTCAACATTATAAATTAATTGCGGAGGCCTCGCCAAAGCCAATCATTTTATATAATGTGCCCGGCAGAACAGGCCGTAATATGGAAGCAGGTACAACCCTGCGTTTAGCACATGAAGTGGCCAATATTGCAGGCATTAAAGAAGCTGGTAATAACATTAGCCAGTGTATGCAGGTTTTACGGGACAGGCCTGAAAATTTTTTAGTAGTAAGTGGTGATGATGATTTGGTATTGCCTGAACTGGCTTGTGGTATTGATGGTGTGATTAGTGTAATTGCCAACTGCTATCCTAAACAATTTTCTGATATGGTAAGGGCGGGTTTGAAATTTGATTTTGCAACTGCCAAAAAATTAAATGACCCCTTGCTTGAAGTATACAATTTATTATTTACTGAAAATAACCCGGCTGGTGTAAAAGCATTTCTGCACGAAATGGGCTTTATAAAAAACATAATGAGATTACCGGTAACGCCATTAAGTGGCAGTGTGCAGCAACAGGTAAAAGCCTATTGTGCAAAGTGATCTGGTAGTGTAATATTCAGCTTTAAATAATTGCCATATGAAAAACCGTTGCAAGAAATTGTATGTGCTGTTATTCATATTGTGTAGTACAGTATCACCTGTATTTTCGCAATATACTATCAGGCTTCGCCTATTGTCACAACCATCGGCACATGCAGAAGATACAATCTTTGCAGCGGGAAATTTTAATAACTGGCAACCTGGTAAAATTGAACAAGGCTTTTTAAAAGATGGTGGTTATTTATCGTTGCAAATAAAGCAATTACCGGCAGGCATTTATGAATTTAAATGTACCAGGGGCAACTGGCAAAAAACAGAATCTACCATTAGCGGGGTTGATATAGATAATCGTTTAATTAAATTATCATCTGATACTACTATTGATATTTCTATCGCAGCCTGGAAAGATGATTTTTTTCTTGCCCCTAAACTACACACTGCATCACCTAATGTACAAATTATAGATACTGCTTTTGCAATGCCGCAGTTAGGCAGCAAAAGAAGAATTTGTATTTATTTGCCTCCTGGTTATGCCAGCAGCCATAAACATTATCCGGTAATGTATTTGCACGACGGACAAAATATATTTGATGAATATACAGCCGCTTATGGTGAATGGGGTGTTGATGAATGCCTGGACTCATTGACAAAAAAAAGAGTCCCTCCCTGTATTGTTGTAGGCATTGATAATGGTCCGGAAAGAATGAGGGAATACAATCCCTATGAATTTAAAGAATTTGGAAAAGGAGCAGGTAACGAGTATGCAGACTTTTTGGTGCAAACGCTAAAGCCTTTTATTGACAAGCATTACCGAACAAAGCCTTCAAAAGAAACTACCATTATTGCCGGTAGTTCTATGGGGGGATTGATCTCTTATTATGCCATGTTGAAGTATCCCAAAGTATTCGGGAACGGGGGTATTTTTTCGCCGGCTTTTTGGACGGCAAACGGGATTAAAAATTTAACCGACTCAACCGGTAGCAGGCTTACAGGCAAATTATTTTTTTATATGGGCGCATTAGAAGGAGATGCCTATCTGAATGATATGAATGATATAGTACAAAAGCTAAGCAAAAAATCTTCTGCCATGATATATATGGTTATTGATCCGGATGGCCACCACAATGAACAAGCCTGGCGTAAGTGGTTTGCCGGTTTTTATAAATGGATAATGGCCGATGGTTTTAATAATGTGATAGAATTGGACAAGTAACACCTAATGCCTGACAAGGAGTTGTCCCTTAATCACCTTTTAATCTAAGCTCTAATAAAAGTTACACAATGTTATAAAGTAAAAGGATGTGGCGCCAATGCAATATTATATACTTCGGCTACGCTCAATACTCTTAGCCCGGTCAATATTTTTATATTTTAAATCCTGTAACTAACGCCTTGTAAAGCAAGTTCTGTATTTTCAAAAACTTCCGTGGCTTCGGATAAGAATTCATCCAGCATTTCGTACTTGGAGGAGAAGTGGCCAATTAGTAATTTTTTTACTTCAGCCTGTTTAGCAATAGCCGCAGCCTGTATGGTAGTGCTGTGAAAACGTTCGGCAGCTCTCTCTTGTAGATTTTTCAGGTAGGTGGCTTCATGATACAGCAAGTCAACAAATTTTATTTTTTCTACCAAAGTTTCATCGTAAATAGTATCGGCACAGTAAGCATAACTTTTTGGTTTAATGCCTGCAACAGTCACTTCTTCATTAGGAATAATGGTGCCTTTTTTAGTAATGTAATCTTCTCCTTTTTGTAATTTCTCATAAAAGGTTTTGGGGATTTCATAGGCGCTTATTCTAACGCTATCTATCTTACGTGGATTTCTCTTTTCTGTAAATAAAAATCCCCAGCATTCAATGCGGTGTTTTACTTTAAAACTTTTAACAGTAATTTTATTGTCATCCACAATAATATTTTCTGTAGTGATGGCGTGAAAATAAAGCGGGTAAGATAGTTGCACACCCGCTACTGATAACTGTAGGTTTATGATCTGTTCAAGTGCTGCAGGGGCATGTAAATGAAGGTCCTGTGTGCGGCTTAATAAACTCATGCTGGTTAACAAACCTATCAAACCAAAATAATGATCACCATGCAAATGAGATATAAAAATATGATGGAGCCTGCTTCTGCGGATCTTGTATTTGGCCATTTGAATTTGGGTACCTTCACCACAATCTATCAGGTAGCACTCTTCAAGGGATTGTAAAATATGGGCCGTAGGGTTTCTGTCCCATGCAGGAATAGCAGAATTATTACCCAGAATAGTGAGTGCTAACATAGTTTAATTTAGGGCTAAAATTTATTGTATTGATAAACTTAATTTACAGTAGATAAATTAACGAATGATTTATTGTTTTATTTAAACAATGAATACACTGTTGTAAATTTACTCCATATCACCCAGCAATTCTCTTTCAATTTCTTCCATTTGCACAATATCCCATGCCTCGCTTTCAGTAGTTGTCACATTCATCACTTCTAATAATTCCATCTCATCCAGCAAATTTTGAATAGCTGGTTGAAGTGCGCAAATTACAAAAGAGCAATTATGTTCGTAAAAATTCTGTTGGCAATTGGCCAAGTTTTCTCCACTGTTTTCATCCAGCACTTGTACTAAATGCATATTTAAAACAATATGTGGAATGTCTTTTTGTTGGTAGCCAAGCAACATTTTACTCAGTTCTTCTGTCATTATTGCAGTAAGTTTTACTTCCTTCGGCGTAATAACAGTAAATTTTTCTTTGGTATCTATTTTGACATTCATTAAATAAGTTTCATGTTTTAGGCGTTATGTTCTTTGTAAAGTAAAGCAAAATTTTGAATTAATTTTTGAAGATACCAGCAGTAATATTTTTAAAAGTCTGGCACATAGTATTCTTTCATAAATAGCGGCAATCCGATCAACTTGCTGATCCTTTTAAAAGTGCATTCTTAATTTTTTAACATATTAACATTTCCCCTTTTCAGCAAACTTTATCTAATAAATAATCGTTATTATTGTACAAGCTAAATTCAATACGGATGGACAACAATTTTTCAGCACAAGTAAAGGAAATCATTTCTTATAGCAGGGAAGAAGCACTGCGCCTGGGCAATGATTTCATTGGCACCGAACATTTAGTGTTAGGATTGATAAGGGATGGAGAAAATACCGCCATTAAAATACTAAAATCACTCAATGTTGATCTTTATGAATTACGTAAAGAAATAGAAGTAGCCGTAAAAGATAAGACAGGAAAAAACATTGCTAATATTAATTCTCTTCCCCTAACCAAGCAGGCAGAAAAAGTAATCCGCATTACGGTGCTGGAAGCCAAAGCACATAAAAGTGTGATGGTGGAAAGTGAGCACCTGATGTTATCTATTTTAAAAAATAAAGAGAACATTGCAACACAGATATTAAATCAGTTTGACGTGGACTATGATATTTTTAAAAATGAGCTGGGGTTTGTAACCAGCAACCCGCCTGCCGCAGAGTTTAGTGATGAGAATGAAGATGATTTTGATGAAGAAAAAAAACAGTACAGTCAGCAACAAAAAGCACAACGGAGCGGAGCAGCTAATCAGCCAAAAACCAAAACACCAGTATTGGATAATTTTGGCAGGGATATTACAAGGTTAGCAGAAAGCGGTTCACTTGATCCTATCGTTGGCAGAGAGACGGAAATTGAAAGAGTATCGCAAATATTAAGCCGTCGTAAAAAGAACAACCCTATTTTAATTGGTGAACCAGGTGTGGGCAAAACAGCGATTGTAGAAGGGCTTGCGCTGCGTATAGTGCAAAGAAAAGTTAGCAGGGTTTTGTTTGATAAAAGAGTGGTATCCCTTGACCTTGCAGCGTTGGTTGCCGGTACAAAATACCGTGGACAGTTTGAAGAAAGAATGAAAGCCATCATGAACGAACTGGAAAAAAACAGGGATGTAATTTTATTTATTGATGAGATACATACTATTGTCGGCGCAGGTGGTGCCAGTGGTTCTTTGGATGCTTCCAATATTTTTAAACCTGCATTGGCCCGGGGCGAATTACAATGTATTGGTGCATCTACTTTAGATGAATACCGCATGCACATTGAAAAAGACGGCGCTTTGGATCGTCGTTTTCAAAAGGTGATTGTTGAACAGCCATCGGTTGAAGAGACTATTGAAATTTTGACCAACATAAAAAGTAAATACGAAGATTATCACAACGTTACTTACAGTGCGCAAGCAATTGATGCCTGTGTAAAATTAAGTGAACGTTATATGACCGATAGGTTACTACCAGATAAGGCCATTGATGTAATGGATGAAGTTGGTGCAAGAAAACACATAAAAAACATCAATGTACCCGAAGAAGTGATTGAACTGGAAAAGAAAATTGAGGATATTAAATTAGAGAAAAATAAAGTAGTAAAAAGCCAGCGTTTTGAAGAAGCCGCTTCTTTAAGGGATACAGAAAAAAGGTTGCAGGAAGAACTGGAAAAAGCAAAGAATGACTGGGAAGAAGAAAGCAAACACAAACGTTTTCCAATTGAAGAAGAAGATATTGCCGAAGTGATCAGTATGATGACAGGTATTCCTGTAAAAAGGATGGTGCAGGCAGAAACAGAAAAATTGCGCCGTATGGGTGATGACCTGAAAAATGCAGTTGTTGGCCAGGAAGAAGGAATATCAAAAGTGGTAAAAGCTATTCAGCGTAACCGTGTTGGTTTAAAAGATCCCAAAAAACCAATAGGTACATTTATATTCCTGGGACCTACTGGTGTTGGTAAAACGGAACTGGCAAGGTCATTGGCCAGGTACATGTTTGATAATGATGATTCTTTAATAAGGATCGACATGAGTGAATACATGGAAAAATTCAGTGTAAGCCGTTTGATTGGTGCACCTCCGGGATATGTCGGTTATGAAGAAGGTGGCCAGCTAACGGAAAGGGTTAGGCGCAAGCCATACAGTGTTATCTTATTGGATGAAATTGAAAAGGCGCATCCGGATATTTACAATATTTTATTGCAGGTGCTGGATGACGGACAGTTAACAGATGGTTTGGGCAGAAAGATTGATTTTAAAAATACCCTTATCATCATGACCTCTAACATTGGTGCCCGGCAGCTAAAAGATTTTGGCGAAGGCGTAGGTTTTGCTACAGCTGCAAGGGTTTTAAATGCAGATGAAAATAATAAGGCAGTTATTGAAAAAGCATTGAAACGTACTTTTAGCCCTGAGTTTTTAAATAGGATAGATGATGTGGTAATATTTAATTCCCTTAGCAAAGAAAATATTTTTGAGATAATAGATATTTTAATGAAAGGGGTAATGAAACGTTTGGTAAACCTTGGTTTTGCAATGGAATTAACCACAAGGGCAAAAGATTTTATTGCAGAGAAAGGATATGATTCGCAATTTGGAGCAAGGCCATTGCACCGGGCTATTCAAAAATACCTGGAAGATCCTTTAGCCGAAGAAATTTTGAACATGGCTGTAAAAGAAGGAGACACCCTGATAGCCGATTTAGATGATGCAAAAGAAAAGATACTCTTTACTTTAAAACCGGCAGAAACGATCATTGAAGTAAAAAAGTCAGAAGCCTGATTTTTTAAATGATACATGCTAAAGCCATCCTTTTGGGTGGCTTTTGTATTTTACACAGGTATATGGTGCGTAGCCATTAATATGCATAAACTTTACATCTTTTTTCTTTTGAAGGTTGATTTATTTGACGAATTTTACAGGGATGAAAAAAAAGATTGTAATTACTATCGACGGCTGGTCATCTTGCGGTAAAAGTACTTTGGCAAAACAAATGGCCAAGGCGTTAGGGTATGTTTATGTTGATAGCGGTGCTATGTACCGGGCCATCACTTTATATTTTTTACGCCACCATATTGACTGGACAGATACTACAGAAGTAAATACCGGATTGAAGAATATAGTGTTGCAATTTCACCGCAATGAAAAATCAGGGCAATCAGAAATTTTTTTAAACGGCGAGAATGTAGAATATGTGATTAGAGACCTGGTAATAGCAGAAAAAGTAAGTGATGTGGCTACTATAAAAGAAGTAAGAACTTTTGCAGTAGCCGAGCAGCAAAAAATGGGCAAAAAGAAAGGGATTGTAATGGATGGAAGGGATATTGGTACAACAGTGTTCCCGGATGCTGCTCTTAAGATTTTTATGACGGCCGATATATCGGTAAGGGTTGAACGCCGCTTTAAAGAGATGTTTGAAAAAAATCCAAATATCACCATCGAAGAAGTGAAAAATAATCTTGAAATGCGGGACTATATAGATTCAAACAGGGAGGTTAGCCCGTTAAGAAAAGCCCCTGATGCTATCATTATTGATAACACGAACATCAGCATGGAACAGCAATTAAAATTTGCATTAGAACTGCTGAAAGCTATATGCAGTTAGTTTTTATTATGCCCATGCCTTTTTTTATCAGGATAAAAATTTCACTATCTTTCCGATAATTGATCCGTTATGATATATCTCTACAATGTAATTTCCTTTCTGAAATTTATCGGTGTTTAATGAAAACTGTAACTGTTTTGCTTCGCCATTCGAGTAATCGAAATGCAGCTTAACAGAGTAAATTTTTTTGCCTTCTGGAGTGTCAAATATACCCGATTCCCAAATTGAGTTTTGGAGCACCTTCCCGTTGGGCTGCAGCACTACCACAATCATGTCTGCGCTGCTATTTTGATAGTTATTACTTTTAACATTGAAGGAGCCTGTTAACTTTTCTGTTTCATCTCCCTGTAAAGTTTCTTCCTCTTTGTCATCCTTAATCACCAGGGCCGTTAAGCGAATATCAGCAGCTATAAAAACAGGTGTTATATTTGTTTTGCCGCTAAACATCTTATCAGTGGCAGGCAGCCTGCTAAAATGCTGACCGCTAACATCCTTATCAGTAGTTAATTGTTGTAGCAAAGCCTTTAATCTTTTATTTTCTTTTTCAATATTTAGGTTTCGATTTTGAAGTTGCGCTACTTTTACCTGAAGTTCATCAATTTTTTCACGGGCTGTGCCAAGGTCAGCAATGCCATTTTTATTTTTTAAAATAATACTGATATCTTCTTTTAATTTATTGATCTCAATTAATTTACTATCTACATTACCTAGCAGGGAATCAGCCGACATTTTTGTTGAATCAATCCTGGAATCAAGTTTATCTATAGTTGCCGTATATATTTTTAACAAGGAATCCCTTAAGTTATTTGAGATGGCGGTATTGGCAGGCGCTTTATTTTTAAGGAGTTCAGTTTTTTGTTTTTGGGTACCACTAAAGAAATTATAACCCCAAATACATAAAAATATTAATGAGATGGAAAGTAGTAATATAGACAGTACAATTAATGACGATGATTTAGTATCTCTCATAAATCTCAATTATTTATGCTACCAGAAATGGCAAAAAATTAGTGAATTATTTACTGATGTTTTGATCCACATATGCAGAGATCCATCCTACCTGGCCGTTCTTTATTAAAAAAAATTGTTTTCTTTCATAAATGCCTTCAAACTGGCGCATTATTTTTAGTAATAAACTGGTACCAGCCATTAAAGATTTTTGATCAAAAACTTGGTTCACTCTTTTTATTTCTTTTGCAATGGCAATTTTATCAAGGGTATGGTCTTTAATATTCTTCACCATCATCTCATCAGATAAAGAAGCATAATTCATTAAAAGCCTTTCACCAAATTTAACCACTTCATCGTAGGTAACCGGCACAACGGAATTTTCAATCAGTTCAGGAAAAATTAAGGTTGCCACCGACCAGGCAATGCCACCACTAAAAGCGACATTATCGCTCATGTTATAAGCGCCACTTTCGTTAACAGCATAAATTACTTCTGTATTAACGGCTCCTGCAATTACCCTTGATAACTGCCTGTTAAAATTTGTAATACTTTTATCGTCTTCACATCTTTTGTCTGTAGCATTTGCAGTGCTCTTAGTGCCCCAGGTTAATTGAAAAAGTTTTAGGTCTTTAGTATTCCCATTAGGAAAATATCCTCCCTTTGTATTACCACTTCCAATGTCAATTAAAAAAGTGGTATATCTTTTTCCTTCAGGTATAATTCCCAGATGGGATAAACGGGCTTCCTGCATTACGTCTACAATTTCTACCGCACGGTTGGGGTCTTTAATTTTTAACCGGATAGAATCAACCAGCCTGGTGATCCAATTCTTCTTATTATCTTTTTCTGCCAGTACCTTAACGCCACTGCTTACTACTGTATAAATATTTTCGGTGGGAATATTGTACTTGTTGATTGCCTCAGTATATAGATTATATAAACCATTTAAAGTAGCTTTGAAACTTGCATCGGTAAAAGAAATAAAATCTGTGTTAACGGCCGTATCTTTTACTATATTAAAAGTGCCCATTTTTTTTGCATTTTTGCCTACTTCCAGTAAACTCATTTTAATGCCTTTTGAGCCCACTTCAATACCGGCGTATACAGCAGAGTTTTTATATTTTAACTTTAAACTATTTTGCGCTGATACCATGTAACTACCGGCCATTAACAGTATAGATAATAATAAAAAATGCCTTAATATTTTGCTGATCATCCTCTTAAAATTTCTTTTTTTAAAAATAACGAAATACAAGCAGGTAGCAGGGATGATTAGCTAATTGTGAAAAAAATGTGATTAAACATCTGGTAAATAAAACAATAAATAACCACAATTATTTTTAAAGCTAAGAATAGAAAAAAATGGTTATTTATTTAATTGATTGTTGCAAGTAAATTATTGAAGTCAAGTGGCCTTGTATACATAACAATATTCCCCGTTGCGTCCAAAGGCCAATCTTCTTTAGGCCGATCCCAATACAATTCTACACCATTCTTATCAGGATCACTTAAATATAAAGCTTCTGAAACGCCGTGGTCTGACGCACCATCTAATGAATAATTTGCTTTGCTTAGACGCTTAAATATAATGGCGAGATCCTTTCTTTCAGGATATAGAATGGCCAGATGATAAAGGCCAGTATGCGGGCCATTTGCCGGACTTGCATTTTTGCTTTGCCAGGTATTTAAACCGATATGATGATGATACCCGCCTGCTGATAAAAAAGCTGCGCTATCACCATATAATTGCGTTATTTCAAAACCCAAAAGGCCGTGATAAAAATCCAACGCCCTTTTTAAGTCCGCTACTTTTAAATGTACATGGCCAATACTTGTTTTTGCCGGAACACTATAGTTGTTTTCCATGGAGGTTATTTACACAATTATTTATGCTGTTGTCTTTTGCTTTAATGCACCACAGTAGTACTCTTACAAATAGGATTGCAAGAGAAGCTATACATTAAATTATTTGCATTGAAAAACGGGTAAAGATAAATCACCTGGTTCTATAATCATTGGTTAATATTATAGATAAAGCAAATTGCTATAACTGGGAACTATAGATGAAAAGATATTTTTGCATCAAAAAAATTCCATGGATAAATGGTAGCACCCATAAATGATTGCTTTCTCTTAGTTTTCCTAACCAAATAGTATAAAACAAAAACAGCTATACCCTTTTCGGTATAACTGAAATTGTATCATTCATAAACTATTTTTATTGCGCACTTTCCGTAGCATTCATTTCTCCTTTATTGCTTTTGCGTTTAAATAAAGAAGCATCTATTTTACCAAAACGGTAACTAATGTTTAACCTTACCATTTGAGGATCACGCAGCCGATTATAAGTTTGGGTGAAGTATTCGCTGCTGGAATATTGGTTGCTGACACGGGTTTTAAAAATATCATTGATACTTAAAGAAACTGATGCTGCATTATTTTTCAGGAAACTTTTTTTGACAGCAAGGTCCATTCCCCATGAGGGCAGGATATATCCCTGAGAAGAGCTTTGGCTCTGCATCATTGGTGGGCCACCCATGCCAGGATTGTTATTTACCGGCAGGTTTGTTTTAGACTGGTAGGTTGTTGTAAACTGTATGGCAAAATTTGAAGGCAATTTAAAGTTACTGTTGAATTTACCAAACATACTCCATAAAGCACCTTGTGAAGCGGTGGCCACATTAGCGGTATTTACTTTTGAATTATATACATTTATATTGGTACTGATATCCCACCATTTGGTTAAATAATTTTGTGCAGTTACCTCTGCACCTGCCGAGTAACTGGAGTTGGCATTGATGTAGGTGTTGATCAGTTGATCTTTTCCGCTAACGGGATCTGCCTGCTGCGTTAAATAACGGGTAATTAAATTGTCGGTATGCTTGTAATAGACAGAACCCAGCAAAGTATTGTTCCCCTTAAATGTCTTTAAATAAGATAATTCAAGAGATTGTGTAAATTCAGGAACCAGATTGGGATTGCCTTTGGTAATATTTAATTTATCAGTATAATCTGTAAAAGGAATCAGTTGAAAAAAGTTGGGCCTGTTGATGCGGCGGCTGTAACTTAATTGTATTTGTTGTTTATTGCTTAATTGCTGACTTAAAAAAACAGAGGGAAATAAACTTACAGGGTAACTGTTTTTAAACTTTTCGCCAGTGTTGGTTAAAGTACCAGTATAGTCAGAATGTTCCGCACGTACCCCCAATTTATAACTAAAGTTTTTTATGCTGCTGCTAAGGGTTGCATAGGCTGCATAAACGTTGTCATTATTTTTATAATTGCTAACAGCAGAAGGAATAATAACATAATCAGTATCATTAAAAAGATAGTTATTGTTTACATTGGTCCTGCTGCGTAATGCGGCTCTTATGCCTGTTTCCAGCTTTGTTACTTTACTAAAAGGTTTTACATAATCAGATTGTATTACAAAGTTTTTATCGTTGCCGTTTCCAATGGCTTTTTGTAGTTCTGTGTTGGTGATGGTGCTGCTGTTAAAACCATAATAATTGGTAGTGTACAGAGAGTTATTCATATTTTTTCCACCAAATAAATTGGCATCAATGGTTAACTCTTCTCCTTCTTTAGGAAAAAGATGTTTTAAACCAAATACAAGGCCATGCCCGTTAAACTCACGGCTGCCTTTGGTACTGCGGTTACTAACAGTGCTTATTTTTCCACTATTGAACAAACTATCAGTCGTAATATCAATGGTTTCATTTGGGTTAAACTGGCCATGTACTTTAATGCCGGTTAACGATAAAGTAGTTCTGTTGGTTACAAAATAATCAAGGCCAATTTTGCCAAATAAAAACCCGCCGGTTGTTCTGTTATAATTGCTTTGCAGAACAGATGTTTGCGGAACATCCAGTAAATTTAAACGATCAGTTGTGCCAGTAGTACGGCCTTTATTTTGATTGCCATTGATGGCTGCCGTAAAATTTAATTTATTCTGACGAAAACTAAAATCCCCGCCGCCATTCATGGCTCCACGTTTATCCACACCCGCCCTTACATTGCCATTGTAACCGCTTTTTTTATTTTTCTTTAATACAATATTTAATATGCCTGCACCACCACCAGACGCATCGTATTTGGCAGAAGGATTGGTAATTACTTCAACACTTTCAATAGCATCAGCAGGTATCTGTTCAAGTGTCAAAGTAGTAGGCCTGCCGTCGACTAAAATTTGAGGAGGGCTATTGCGCAAGGTTACATTGCCATCAATATCTACATTAACCGAGGGCACATTACGCATTACATCAAGCCCGGTACCGCCGGCACTCATAATGTTTTTTTCTACGTTAAATATTTTTTTATCTGCATTTAACCTTACAGAAGGTGACACAGAAGTAATGGTTACATCCTGTAATTGTTTGGCATCGGTAGTTAATTTTATATTGCCGAGGTCTTTATCAAAAGAAGGCATTGCGCCGGCCACCGGCCTTGCAGCACCAGGCTCCATTTTAGGCATAAAAGAAATGGCTTGCTCAGCAGCTTTAAAGCCACTGCTGCTTATTTTTAATGTAAGGTTTCCCATAACTGGTAGCTCATCAAAACTAAAATCGCCATTGCTTTTGGTTATCATACCTTTCACCAACACCTCTTTTAATTTTTTAGTTACAGAATCCATTCTTTTCCGCATCAGCATTACAGAAACACCACTTACAGGTTTGCCATCAGCATCAGTTAATTTGCCGTATACATGGCCAATATTTGCCTGGGCCATATTATTACCCCCCATTGCACCCGGCATTTGTGCATGTGCATTAACGGCAGAAATAATAACTGTTATGAGTAAAAGAATCTTTTTCATGATTTTCATTTTATTTGTACACAAAATTATAGTAGTACTCTGAGGGATTTTATCAAATGAGATAAGCAGGGAAAATGTTGCGACGAAATGTGGATCTTCAAAAAGAAATATTTAATAACAGAAGATAAGCAGGGAATAATTTTTTACAATAAATATGCCTTGCATTTATTTAGGTTAAATGGCACTGTTTAGCATTTGTGGTAACCAATAAATTTTTTTAATTCCATCTCAACAGTAGTTAAATTATCTTATGATGTCCACTACAAAAAATAAGGACGGCTTTTTTAAAATATTCATAAAAATAAACAAGGCAGTTGTACAGATTTGTTCTTATGAATTTGTAAGACTACTTTTTACATTTTCGGGGTTAATTAATTTGTTTAATAGGGTGGTAGTTTTTTTGAGATTAGTTTGTAGTTATCTAACTACAAACTAATCTTACGTTAAACAAGATGGGGTAAAAAAAATCACATAATTCAAAAAATAAATAAAATTTATTGTAACTAATTAATTTTTTTATCCCCTTTTAATTTTAAGGCGGCCCCATTTATACCCTTTCGCAAAAGCACGGATGATAAAAAGGATAAGATTATTCCATGATGACTCTAATGCATAATCAATTATAGAATTAGTAAATGCTGAAATGTAAACCAATGAATTTCAGTATTTTGTTTTAGAAAATATAATATAAATAAAAACCCATAGACAGGTTACGCTTTAAGAAATACTTTTAAAAGCCAATGCCAGACTGCTTTGCAAGTGAAATCATTTTTACAAAAAAAAGTGGAATGAGGTAAGATGAAAATTGTTTTAATATCTGAAGGATATCCACAAAAAAATAGAATGGTATGATTGTTGCAAATTTCTGAATTCCAATATTTGTTTAATCAATTTATTATTTAGTTCAATTTCCTATGATCAATTTACAACTGCAGACTTCAGCCTGTTTATCCAGATTATATGGTCGATTTTATTTGATCCATCTGATTGCCCAGACAAAAAAGCTACTTAATTTATTTGTAAGTAGTTCCTCAAAAAGCGATATATGCTATCGCAAAAATAATGACGGCGCAAAATTGCAGGCATTAAAAAGCAATATTTTCTTTAATTGTATTTGCAACCGTCCTGTTGTATTAGTGCCTACATGAATTTCTTTTCCCATTTTTTTATGATTGCTTTTCTTAATAGAGCCGGCGAGTAAAAAATATTTTACTCAATGGAAGCAATTTAAAAAGCAGGTTTTTATGTTGCCTGGTAAGTGCCTTAAAACGCTTATCGGATAATGTAGAGTGAATCTATGTCCATGCGGCATGAAATGATAAAGCTATAGGCATATTTGTAAGGTTTTTTAGAAGAGTTTCTACCACTAACAAAGAATAAAAAATCGTTCTGACCAATGAATAGTTATTGACCAGACAGATAATTAACCCTATACATTTTTATAATCATTTGACTTTAAAATCCTATTTCTAAACCTTAATATTTCCTTTTTTATTCCCGGAATGCCAGTGTTCAGAATGGTAAATTTTCTTTTTCCACCTGTTGCCTGCATCCGCCGGATAGTATACCATTCAATATCCCCATGAAAAATTATGAAACAACTATTATTTTTGTTGTTAGTATTTATTACTACAACTTCCCAAGCAAAAAATTTTTATGTCTCGGCTACAGGCAATGATGCTAATGACGGTCTTACAACCGCTTCCGCATGGCAAACCTTATCAAAAGTAAATGGCTACAGTTTTGCGCCTGGCGACGTGATTTTATTTCGGCGGGGAGATTCATTTTATGGCAGTATTGTAGTGCCCGGCAATGATCTTGGTTTTGATGCTTATGGTAGTGGGGCAAAACCGATCATTTCAGGTTTTACAAGTTTAACCGGGTGGACTTCTATTGGTGGCGGCGTGTGGAATATATCGTCTCCCTCGGTTAAGAACACAGTAAATATGGTTACGTTAGATGGCGCAGCGCAAGAGGTAGGCAGATACCCAAATTCAGATGCCACAAACGGAGGTTATTTAACAGATGATAGTTACTCTGGCAATACACAATATACCTGTGCTGCATTGGATGGCACCAACTGGACAGGTGCAGAAGTGGTAGCAAGGCTGAGGGGTTATATTGTTGAAAGGAATACCATTACAACACAATCGGGCGGCACCATTACTTATGCACCTTCCATAGCACGGATAAACCCCAGGAACGATAGAAGCTCACCAGCACCTACTACACCACCAGGCATTGGATTTGGTTTATTTATTCAACGTGATATAAGAACATTAGACAAGTTGGGTGAGTGGTATTTTAATCCTTCCACAAAAGTAATGAGCATGTATTTTGGGGCAGGTAATCCTTCATCTTACAGCATTAAGGCGAGTAGTGTTGATACGCTGATAAATATCAATACCAGGAATAATATTACTGTAAACAATATTGATTTTGAAGGTGCAAACTTAGCAGCTATATTTTTTATGGATGGGTCAAACAGGACTATTACCAATTGTACTATCAATAACAGTGGCGCAAAAGGAATATTTGGATGGTACAGTTTGAATACATTAATAGATAATAATACGGTGAGCAATTCTATGTGTGGGGCTATCGACATAAGGGCAGCAGCAACTAATATAAAAGTAACCAACAATATTATTACAAATACAGGTATGCTTAAAGGCATGAGCAGCTTTTACGACCCTGCCGATTGTAATGCAATTTATGCTGGTGCCAATATTATAGTAAGGCACAATAGTATTGACAATACAGGTTACATCGGTATTCACTATGAGGGGTTAAATGTAAATGTTGACAGTAATTTTGTAAATCATTTTTGTATGATGAGAAATGATGGTGGCGGTATTTATGCTTATTTTGAACCCAACTCAGCAAGTACTATTAAAAATAATATCATAATGAACGCCGGTAACCCTGTAGAAGGCACACAGGAATCCAATGGGTCTCATGGTATTTACATGGATGGCGGGCTGGGCGGGGTACAAATACAAAATAACTCAGTTGCTAATTTATCCGGTACAAATACTTTTGGATTGTTTTTTAACTCACCTAAAAATATTACAGCCAATTACAATACAGTTTACAATAGCAATGGCTGGTATGTGGGCCGGCAATCTGATCAGAATATATATGGTTTTGTATTTAGAGGGAATATTATTTTTAATACATCTTCCTCCCAATCGATCATGCAGCATACTCATAATGGTTTAAATGCAACAACAAGCCCTGTAGTGAGTACGATACAACAATCGTTACAGCAATTGGGGGTAGTTGACAGTAACAATTATAACATGCCGAATGCTGCTTCGTTTTCATGGTACTATGCCCCAACCGTCGGCGGCGGTTTTACTTTTCCAGCACCAGATAATTTTTCAGCATGGCAAGCCTATACAAATTTAGATGCTCATTCAAATAGTAGTAATACCGCAATATCAGCACAGGTATTCAAATACAATGCAAGCGATGTTCCGTTGGTATATAGTTTTTCCGGATTATCCAAAAAGGATATGTATGGTACGGTGTACAATAATTCAGCAACAATTCCGGCATGGAGTTCTAAAGTATTGATTGATAATGGAGCAACATCAGGAGGCAACATTTCTCCCATAGCAAATGCAGGAGCTGATAAAGCCATTACCTCGCCAGCAAATACTGCAATCTTAAGCGGTAGTGGAACAGATGCAGATGGTACAATAAGTAATTATACATGGGTTAGTCTTTCGGGCCCTTCAACTGGAACGGTTGCCACCACTACCACAGCATCAACGGCAGTAAATAACCTGTTGCAGGGAGTTTATAAATATGAATTAACCGTAACGGATAACAGTGGCGCTATAGGAAAAGATACCGTTCAGGTAATAGTAAATACAACAGCCAACCAGGCACCCGTGGCAAATGCAGGAACAGATAAAACGATCACCTTACCAACAAATACAGCAACTTTAGCAGGTAGTGGAGCAGATGCGAATGGTACCATCAGCAGCTATGCTTGGGTTAGTATATCCGGTCCTTCAACAGGAACCATTGCCACAGGTAATGCAGCATCAATTGTAATAAATAATCTGCTAAAGGGTGTTTATAAATATGAACTAACCGTAACAGATAATAATGGTGTTATTGGAAAAGATACTGTTCAGATAACTGTAAACCCAACCCCGTATCATGTTCACAAGGCCAGTGCCGGTGCTAATAGAGCTATTACCTTACCAACTAACATTACAACCTTAGCGGGTAGTGTAACTGACACCAGCAGCCCTATCATCAGTTATAAATGGCAAAAAATAGCTGGCCCTTCAACCGGAACTATTGCCACAAATAATGCACTAATAACGGATGTAAAAAACCTGGTACAGGGCACTTATAGTTATGAATTTAGCGCAACAGACAGCACAGGTCTAATCGCAAAAGATACCGTTCAGGTTACTGTAAATGCACCGCTGCTTAGCCAGCAGGCTCCTGTTGCAAATGCAGGCAACGATAAAACTATCACCTTACCGGCGAATAATACAACTTTAACCGGAAGCGGAACAGTTGCCAACGGTACGATCAGCAATTATGCATGGGTAAAAATAGGCGGTCCTTCAACCAGCACAATTGGCACATCCGATGGAGCAACAACATTAGTAACAAACCTTGGCCAAGGTATTTATCAATATGAATTGACCGTAACAGCAAAGAGCGGTTTAAAAGGAAAAGATACGGTACAGATTACCGTAAATGCAGCATTTATCCAGGCACCTGTTGCAAATGCTGGAAGTGATAAAGCCATCACCTTGCCGGTAAATAGTATCGCATTAGCCGGAAGCGGAATAGTGGCCAATAGCGCAATCAGCAGTTATGCATGGGTAAAAATAGCCGGCCCTGCCAGTGGCACAATTGCCACAGCCAATGCAGCAATAACCGTAGTAAATAACTTAGTACAGGGGGTCTACAAATTTGAATTAACCATCACTAACAGTAACGGGTTAAAGGGAAAAGATACAGTACAGGTGATAGTAAATAAAATAGTTATTACCAATCAATTACCAGCTGCGAATGCAGGAGCTGATATAAATATTGTACTGCCGGTAAATAGTGCTACACTGTTGGGATCTGGTTCTGATCCTGATGGTACAATTGCAACTTTTAACTGGAAGGTAATTACCGGGCCAACAGGTTACCTGATTGGAAATGCAAATTTTAGTGAGGCTAAAATTGAGAACCTTACACAAGGAATATATGACTTTGAATTGACTGTTGCAGATAATAAGGGTGCTATAGCAAAAGACACAGTGCAGTTAACAGTTTCCGGTGCAGCTCTTTCAAATTACAACGCCTATGGATTTAGGGTTTATCCCAACCCTGTAAAGGATGTAGCCAATATAGATATTACTGCACCCATTACCAGTGCCAATACAAAATTAGTATTATCGGTAGTGGATATCAATGGTAAAACTTTAAAAAGCAAACAACTGATTACCTCGGGTAACAATACAGTTTTTAAACTGGATATGTCTGATCTTATCAACGGCTATTATGTCATCCTGCTCACATTTGACAATGGAGAAAAGCGTAGCTTAAAAGTTATAAAGAATGGCAAACAATAAGCGCTTCGAACTTAGTACCTGAGTAAAAAAAGGGTGATTTTGTTTGTAAAAACTGTCACCCTTTTTTATTATTAATTGTTATAGCACTGCAAAAGTGTAAATGAATGCTGATGCAAGTATTAAAAAGGGAGCTGACTTGGCTGTGTTGTCACCCCAAGGGTAAATGGCTTTATTAAAAAAACGGGTTTGACATTTTTTTGTTTGCAAAAGATAATCATAATTTTCCTGTAATTGCGGCTATGCTATCCCGGTAGTTATCGCTAACCGGCAGTTCAAGCGTATCAATAAAAACACTTGATTTTCGCAGAGAAGTAATAAATGCAATTGATACGATGTAAGATTTATGTATGCGGATGAAGGCGTTTGCAGGCAACTGTTCTTCAATAGTTTTCAGGGGCATGCGGGTAATCACGGGCCTTTGCGAACTTTTAAGGTGTATCTTAATATAGTCTTTTAAGCCTTCGATATACACAATATCTGCGGTGATTATTTTTATTAAACTGTAATCTACATTTACAAAAAAGTACTCGGCGGCATTGCTTGCTTTAGGCTGCGCCCTTAAATAAAATAGCTCTTTAGCTTTGTTGCAGGCGTTTACAAAACGATCAAGCGAGACTGGTTTTACCAGGTAATCGGTTACATTTAAATCAAAGCCTTGTAGTGCGTATTTTTCATAGGCAGTAATTAAAATGATCATCGGTTTTACTGTCATGCTTTGTATAAATTGCAGGCCGGTAAGGCCGGGCATTTGTATGTCTAAAAAAATAAGGTCGATGAGTTGTTCTTCCATAACTTTCATAGCATCTATGGCATTCTCACAGGCAGACACCAGTTGCATGTATGGCACTTTGCTTATGTTATCTACAAGTAATTCCAGGGCTAATGGTTCGTCATCAATGGCTATGCAACGTATCATCCGGCAAGATTTATTTGGAGTGAAACAACAAAACGACCGTCATTTTTGGTAATGGTGAGGCTATGCTGATGTGGATATAATAAATCCAGTCTTCTTTGAACATTCACCAGCCCAATGCCACTAGCCTTATCTTTAATTTCAACAGAAAGAGGATCATATTTGTTACTAACTATAAAGTAAAGAATATTTTTTTCTGCTTTCAGGTCAATATCAATTTGAGGAAATTCAATCATGCCGGTACCATGTTTAAAAGCGTTCTCTACAAATGGAATCAGCAACATCGGTTCAATATCATATAATTTATCTGCTGGTTGTATTGCAACATTGATAATTACTTTCTTACTAAAGCGCTGTTGTTGCAGGTCGATATAACTTTGCAAATATTCGGTCTCTTTTTCCAACGATACTTTTTCTTCATCAGTTTCGTAAAGCATATAGCGCATCAGGGAAGACAATTTAATAAGAGAAGGTTCCAGTAGTTCTGATTGTTTGCGTGCCAGTGCCACCATATTGTTGAGTACATTAAACATAAAATGTGGACTTACCTGTGAACGCAACAGCGATAACTCTGTTTTAAGAAATTCATTTTCTTTTTCTTTTGCCAGGTTATCCGCAATTATCTTATCCCTGATGGTTTTGTAGGCAGTGCTGCAGGCAAGTATGAACAGGAAGATAAACGTAGAAAAAAACAAGTGTTTTCTAAATACGAATGATTTATCCACATGGGTAAAACTTACCATCAGTAACCTTGTAAACAACACATACCCTGTAAAGGATACAATTATAGAAAGAGTGTAAAAGGTGTATTTTTTTTTGTATAATAAACGTGGTATCAGCAATAACGCATTCATATAAAAAAAGCATATAAGCAGTAGTTCATTGATTCGGGAAATAATAAAATTTATGGTTGGGTTTTCGGGTTCTGGATGTGATGGCTGATTGGGATTATTGGTGGGCCTTAGCAAATATGGTAAAGAAAACAATAGCACCCAGGCTGCTATATGCAGCAGTATAGTGATCCATTTTTTTGCATACCATGCTTTTTTCATACCACCAAATTAAGGATACATTAGTATATAATAAGTGATTAAGCAAATGTTGCGACGAAGCAGGTTTTTTCAGCTATCAAAATGCAGGAGAACAAAGTAATGACATATTTTTTTGAGCTAAAAGGCAGGCGTGAAGTTGATAAAAATAACCTGACTTTTATAATTTATAGGCCAGGTTTTGTGGGTAGAGGGCCGGCTAAATTTTGAATAAAAATTTAAGGTTATAAAAAGGAGCTATCCTTGTTATAACTTAATTTGAGCGTTCAAATAAACCCTTGTGGACTGAAGGGCATAAATTACTTATTTAAAAAGATAAACCAATATTAAGTTTACATTATCAATTGGTAATTGTTGATAACAGGTAGATTATTTTACGGAATGTTCCTATAGATTTGCCCAAAAAATATTATGGTACAAAAAGAAAAATACCAACAGCTTAATGCTGAATATTATAAGCAGGAAAAATTTTGGGATGTAGTAACAAAAAGAAAAATCAGTAAGCATATTTCCGACATTACTGACACTATAACCGAGGAAGATATTAAAAATGTAAAAACAGATTTTGGTACTGCCGTATCAATTATAAAAACTGAAGAAACAATTACGTCAACCTGGAATGTTCTGGAATCATAATTGTAAAATTCTTGCTTAGAGAATTTGACGTTGATTGATATAAAACGATTACACTTTCAAATTATATAGCCGGTATTTTAATGCTCGAGGTAAGTGGAATACATTCAATTAAAGCGAGTATTTACGAATATAAAACAATCTGCCTACTGATGTAGCTTTGTAGATGTAAATACAGATACTAGCTCTACCTGCAATGCCCCAGCACTTATCAAATAACCATAAAAATATTAAACGTGGCAGCTGCCACCTGGTTTTGTTGCACTCTACCCAGCAATAAATGATTTGAAGAAATTATTCATATAAAAATATTTTGTGGATACAAAAAAAGATGCCACTATTTTTTGTGCTAAATAAAACTGCAACTTACAAACTGTACATTTTTTTGCTCAGTATAAATTAATTTTCAGGTAGTTTTTATGGGGATAACTACAACGGGTACATTGCTTAGGTGCAACACTTTTTCTGCCACATTTTCCATTAATAATTTGTCTAATCCCCTGCGGCTATGTGATCCCATTACAATCATATCTGCTGCTACGTTTTCAGCGGTCTTCACAATGCTATCGGCAAAGCTTCCTTCTGTTACAAGAGTTTTAATATTGTCATTTCCCAAATGAGTTTTTGATTTGTCTAAAAATTCCTGTGCCAGCGTTGTGATATTATCTTTCACAGTGTCCGACAGGTCAACATTAAAGGAGTCCATAAAACCGCTAAAACCCATAATAGGAGAGTATTCCATAGAAGAGTAATAGGCAGGTTCAGCTATTACATGTAATAATATTACCTCAGCATTCAGCGCTGTGGCAATCGTATAACCAGTTTCTGCTATTTTTTCAGCAGAGGGTTCATAATCTAATGCAATCAATACTTTTTTCATGATTAAAAATTTGTGGGGTAATTGATAATTTTATATTTAATTCTGCTTACCGATAGACTGTTCTTTCAATAAGAGTGCCAATTGAGCTAAGGGATTAACAGTTGTCTTTTTCAGATTTGTAATTTATAGGAATTGGGTTTATATATTTATTCCTATATCAGCAGTTGTAACAAAATTATTTTAACAATCACAAGTGCGTCAGCAAAAAATAATTATTTATTGTCATCATTTACTTCTATCCAATAACCATCAGGATCCTGAAAGAAGATCTGCTTAATACCATCTACTCTAGTTGTTACTGATATTTTTGCGCCTGCCCAGTCTTCGTAGGGTATATGTTCTTTATCAAGCTTGCTGATAAACTCAGTAAGAGATGGAACACTATAACACAAGTGAACAAATTTATCGTGAATGGTATTTTTTTCAGCGCCACTTATCAGGTGAAGTTTACTGCTGCTGCTTACACTAAACCAGGTATGTTTACCATCATGAAATGGTTCTGGCACCGTATCGAGTTGTATTATCTGCTGATAAAATAACGTGCTTTTTTGCAGGTCGTATACATGCAGGGCTGCATGGTTAAGTACCGTTTCTTTTTTGGGCAGTAATGCTTTTAAACTAAACCCACAAACCATGATGGCTAATGGCAGGCTAATCAGTAATGTTTTTTTCATGGTACAAGTTAATAAAAAGAATGCTGATAATGTGCAGCCAACATAAGGAAAATGCCCAACTACCCCATGGCTCGATAACAAATTGTTTACATTTTGATGTTTATACTTTCGGTAGAATGAATCTGTAAAAACCCAAATTATAATTGGATGATAAATAATATTTGATAGGCTTAAGTATCGCCACAAGAAGCATTGTGGTTGCTTATCCAGACCCTTTCCCGGATATAGGTTTACCTAAAGGAGTTACAAACTTGTACTGCTTTTTTTGGCTCAGTTTTATTTATTGGGGAGCAAGGTATAAATTTGTTTAAAAAAGGATTGGAACAAGATATACTAAGCCATATTTTACCCGAAGGTTTGCTAGCGCATTTTAGTATTATAGAAGTTTTGTTGCTAGGCGATGTATGAAGTAAGAAAATGTTTTTTGAGATTAGCCTGGAAGAAAATAACGAGATTTTAGCGCCTGTTGCTAAAGCCGAGTATGAGTCAAAAGGATTTACCGAAGTTACCCTGCAAGACTTTCCTATACGTGGCAAAGCGGTTTAT
>JANYFT010000102.1 GCA_025359625.1 Ferruginibacter sp. | reverse complement strand
ATAAATTAGAAACCGTTATTAAAAATTATAAACCCAAAAAATAAATAAACGATGAAACAAAAAACAAAAATTAATGCCGAAGATGGAAAACAGGAATTAGTAATAACAAGGGAATTTGACTTGCCCTTAGAGTTGCTTTTTAAAGCTTATACAGAGCCAGAACTTTTAGAACAATGGATGGGTACAAAAGTGATAAAACTTGAAAATAAAAATCACGGAAGTTTCCAAATTGAGACTTCATATAATGGCAATGTAGTGTTTAAAGCAAATGGTACAATTCACGAATTTGTACCTGACCAAAAAATCATACGAACATTTGAAATAGAGAATATGCCAGTTGGTGTTCAGCTTGAATTTTTGGAATTTGAAAAACTTACAGACGATAGCAGTAAATTGACAATGCAAATAATTTACAAATCAGAGCAACACCGAGCAGAACAATTAAAGTTACCTTTTGCCAATGGTTTAAATATGGCACACGACAGGCTACAAGAAATTCTAACTACTTTAAAATAACTAAAATGACAAATCAAAAATCAAAAAAAACAGCTTATTGGATCGTAACAGGCTTACTATGTTTTTGTATGCTGGGTGGAGTTGGGCAACTATTTCAATTGAAACAAATAGTTGACGGATTTAGGCCACTTGGTTATCCAACTTATTTTATTTCAATAGTCGGCTTTTGGAAAGTAATGGCAATTATTGCAATACTTGCTCCTAAATTCCCACTTTTGAAAGAATGGGCTTATGCAGGTGTATTTTTTGTTATGATAGGAGCTTCTGTTTCACATATAGCTGTTAATGACTCTGCATTTCATATAATCATCCCCTTAGTTATTGCAAGTTTGGCTGTTTGCTCTTGGTATTTAAGACCAACAGACAGAAGATTAATTCCATTAAATTCAAAAAACTAAAAGATGAACCCACAAGTAAATTGTTTTTTGAAAAATCAACAAAAATGGAAGCATCAATTGTAAGTAGTCCAAAGAAATCCTTCATAATTATTCTAAATAATTATGAAGGATTTTTTATTAAACAACTTACTAATACTGGTTATTTTGCTCCGGGAGCCCGATAGCTAACAGATTTTTTAGATGCTTTGTCAATATCTTCAGGTGAGAGTAGCACCGTAGTTGAAATAGATACCAGCCCTGATGAATTAACTCTTAAGCCAACTGCCGCGGCAGAAACATCATCCGGAAGCTCAAAAATGACATAAACATCATGCTCGCCGAATGCGTAGTAAAATGCTTCCATCTTGCCACCCATTTCTGCCAACATTTTTTCAACGGCTGTCTTTCGTTGAGTTCCTCCTTCTTCAGTTAATCCCTTAATTCCATTTGCATTATAAGAACCCTTAATTAAATACTTAGACATGTTATTTGAGTTTTAAATTTTCCTACTCTTATGGATTTTCAGGTTCTCCCCGTTTTTGTAATGGTCGCTGGTCTCCATTTTTCTTGAAGTAATTTGTTGTGCTGTTCAGTAGGTTTTGATCAACCTACAGGATTATTAATTTTTTATGTTTGCTGACATCTCATCGCACTTAAAACTGATTTGCAATACTTCTCCTGCACCCGGCGGAAAGCCAAATCCCTTATTAGAAACATATATTTTTCCATCTTGGCAAAGAGTCATCCCGGTTGGAAAAGTTAGCCCTGTTGTGATAACCTGGCGAGTGCCTGACGGATCAATTCTTACAATGTCTCCCGTTCCTGGATTTGGAAATGGACTGTTAGTCGTCATCTCAAGCACATACATTCCCCCTGCTTTATCGAAAGCAATTCCAAGTATCATATTAAACCCGGTAGCATACGTACTGATCTGCCCACCCGGTGTAACTTTATACACACTGGATCCTCCGTGCGGTGCCGGAAATGTATCTAAATTTCCCACATAGAAATTCCCATTTCTAAACGCATGTACAGTGGGAACTATGTGCCCATATGTTGCAGAAACATCTATAACCCGGGTAATAGTTCCATTAGTAGATATCTTGTCCAACTCTCCATGATTGGCTTCTATGGCATACAAATCGTTACCTACGCTGGTCATGCTATACCAGTCTCCATCTGGTTCAAAGTCGTCAGGTTCAGGATTTGCAACCGAATGGTGTCTAAGGTAATTACTCAGGTCAGCCACCTGTGTCCAACTTTTGTCAGAGTGTATTTTTATAACACTGTTTGGAATTGTTTGCACCCCATGAGAGCAGCCTGCACCTGTTACAATAGCATAAAGTGTATTCTCGATAAATGCTATGTCACCAACTCCGCTTACGTCGCCGAGTGCGTTTACGCTTGATGGGAGATTGTCAACCCAGGTGCTGCGGCTTCCACCATTGTCAATCCTGGAAATACGGCTGCCAGTTACATCTCCTGTATATGGCCCCACAGGCGAAATCACCTGGTCGCATCCTTTAGAAGAATTCTTGCCGCCAATTCCTCCTTCAGCAACATATAAATATCCGTCGGGGGCAAACTTGAGCCCTCTTGGATTATTGAGCCCTGTGGCAAAAACCTTTGTTGTAGTGGTGATAGTATCATCGGAATCACAAAAGTGATGATGTTCTTTTTTGCAGGATGTAAAAAAAGCAGTGAGAACCAGGAGTGCCCAAAATTGAATTACAGTTTTTGATTTCATAATTGGTTATTTAATTTTTGAATAAATAAGCCGGTAACATTCTCGGCGATAAATATGAATTGTGGCAGGATCGTTACGGCAATGAAAAACCCTGAAGCATGAAGTTTTCAATCTCCTGTTTATTAAAATAATAACTATAGTTATCTTATAATACATAAGTAAAACATAAGGAATTTTTGCAGGCAGTGAAATAGTAAATAGAAAAAATGAATGAATACAAGCAATAGCTTAAAGCCAGAATACTGGAAACAGATTTCTTATGTTGGGAGGTAATTATTTTAAGTTGTAAAAACTTAATGGAATTACTAAAGTAATATTTCTTTATTTATAAATGAAGTAATTGTTAATATTTCTTGTCAGTTAATTATCATTTCCGGGGTTAGCATTTGATAATGGAACACAGTTAGAAGAAATTGCCTGATGAGAGGTGGGAACAAGATATTATGGAAGAATTTCTTGAACAATTCTAAATCTGCATAACTTCTTCTTCCGCTCTAAGTCTGCGATTCAAGAAAGAATTACTTTGAGCCCCACTATAACGCAAGAAAATTTTTACAAATCAGCAGGCTCTTGCGCTTGACGCAAGCCAACAAAAGGAGCTAACAAGTTTTAAACGGCCCATATTGCAAAACAGCAAACACTAACAACTGCAATTCAGCTTCCGTGGTTGAAGTAAACTCTTGCACCCGAGGTCCAGTGCGATGTACCGACAAAGGAAGCAAGAATATTTATCTGAATTTTCAATATTTTGGATGAGTTAAATAAATCCTTTACTTTGGATTGGTAATTGGCTTTACGCAACTCAACAGTACAAAAAACGAAGAAGGCCATGTGTGATAATCATTACGTTACAAAATGGAAGGTTGCGTGCTATTCATAAATACAAAGGTTGGCAAAAATTTTTGAACGGCTTTTTAACTTTAAAAAAAATAGAAAATGGCAAATCAAAACATTCAACCTTCACCAGAAAATATTATGAAAATCGGCTCTGGTTTTTGGGCTTCAAAAATTCTCTTAACTGCTGTAAACTTTCATCTGTTTACCAAACTTGCAGAAAAAAAATCTATGTCGGCCGCCGAATTAAAAAATGAATTAGGATTACAATGTACTGACAGAAACGTATATGACTTTTTGGACACTTTAACTGGATTTAGTTTTCTAAGTAGGGAAGGTGTTTTAAAAAGCGCTGTGTATTCTAACAGTATTGACACAGATTTTTTTTTAGATAAAAATAAGCCATCTTACATCGGAGGAATTCTTGAAATGATGAATAATCGCTTATACCAATTTTGGGGAAATCTTGATGAAGGATTAATTACAGGACTTCCGCAAAATGAAGCAAAAACTGGAGAAGACTTTTTTGGTTTAATTTATCAAGACCCAAATAAATTAAAAGCGTTTGTTAACGCTATGAGTGGAATTCAAATGGGAAACTTTATGACCTTTGCGCAAAATTTTGATTTTTCAGAATATAAAACTTTGACAGATGTTGGTGGGTCTGCTGGGTTGCTTTCAGTTATGGTCGCAAAACATCAACCTCATATGAACTGCTTAACGTTTGACCTTCCGCCAGTAGAAGGTATTGCAAATACTACTATTCAACAGTTTCAATTAGGTGCCAGAGTAAAAGCAGAAAGTGGGGATTTTTTTGCGAACGCATTACCTAAGAGTGATGTTATAGTTATGGGAAATATTTTGCACGACTGGGACGAAGAAAATAAGTTGACTTTAATGAAAAAAGCGTACGAAGCACTTCCAAGTGGCGGGGCATTTGTAGCAATTGAAAATATAATAGATAATGAAAGAAAGCAAAATGTTTTTGGTATGATGATGAGTTTAAATATGCTTATTGAAACTGGAAAAGGTTTTGATTATACTTTTGCTGACTTTAACAATTGGGCTAAGGAAGTAGGGTTTAAATCAACTGCTCTACTTCCCTTAACAGGACCCTCAAGTGCAGCAATTGCCTACAAATAAAACTTCTGCCAACATTTAGTCATATAGCCCACAAGCCCACTATGGCGCAAGGAAACTTTTACAAATCAGCAGGCCCTTGCACTTGGCGCAATGTCGGGAAGCTTAAGTGTGGTGGCATAACTCTTGTGCCAGACAACAAAAAGACCTAACAAGTTTTAAACCACCAATATTGCAAAACAGCAAACACTAACAACCACAATTCAGTCTCCATCAATTAACATAGTTTTAAAGCAAATTTCAGTATAATTTAAAATGTTTTCTCTGGCACAAGGAAAGCCAACCCACATTGCCCAATCTTCATCCTTGCGCCAATGCAATAGTTTATTAGTTTGAAAAGATGCTTGCACCAAATGAGGGTGTAAAAATAATAGGCGATACTGCGGTAAAAGCGGAAGCCGGGATTGCAACCATTCTTATTAAAACACAGATAATTTAAAAGACATCATTATTTCTGCCCAGTGAGCAGGATTGCAAAAAGGAGAACTTATTATAAAAGATAACAGGTAAATAGGTCGCAGCATATAGCGTAATTTATTGAAAAGTTACCTGATAGAAGAGTAGTAACAAGAGGTGATAGGAGAGGACTCCTGCGCCTGATGGGGGAACTATAAAATAAATAAATGCTTCAGCAACCTACTTATATTATATTACACAATAAACCTATCATTATGAACAAAATAGTAATCGCCATTTTATTTTTTGCAGCGATACTCCCTGCAAGTTTGTATGCACAGCAAAAAGAAGACAAACTGGATTTGCCCGGCGACAACCTCAATTTGTATGCAGTTTTAAAACTGTTCCAGGAATCTGCAACGGTGGAAGGGTTTGAGCAAAAACTAAATGAAGAAAACAGCGAAATCAATAACCTTGATTTGGATGGTGATGATAAGGCAGACTATATAAAAGTAATAGACAATGTAGATGGCGATGTGCATACCATTGTGTTGCAAACCGATGTAAGCGCCAACGAAAAGCAGGACATTGCAGTGTTTACCGTGCAGAAAGATGCCGATGGAAAAGTGCAGGTACAATTAATTGGCGACCAAGATTTGTACGGCAAAGATTATATTATTGAACCCAATGCAGATGATAATGTTGGTGCAACACCCAACCCCGGCTACACCGGTAACAAAACTGTAATGCAGGGGCAACAGGTTACTATTGAAAAAACAACCACAGTTGTAATTGCCAGCTGGCCGGTGGTACGATATATTTATTTACCTGCCTACAGTATTTGGCACTCACCCTGGTATTGGAATTATTACCCCAATTACTGGCGACCCTGGCGGCCTGTGTATTGGCATGCATACTGGGGATACCATAGCAATTGGGGTTATTGGTATTATGGCCATTACCGCCGCTGGCCTACTTACCGCTACAAACGCTGGAACGATTTTTATTACAATGGCCGCCGTACCCATTCTGTTGTGGTAATTACAAGAAGGCAAAATGGTTTGTATAGAACTACATACGCCAAACCACAAACCAAAAAAGATGGTGTTGCCTTATACAATAAAATGGTCCCTGTAGAAAACCGGTTACCCAATAAACCCGGCATACAAAAACCTGTAACCAAACCTGTGCAACCAGTTACCCGGCCAATAGTGCAAAGGCCTGTAACAAAACCAATATGGCCTTCGGTACAAAGACCTATAACCAAACCCGTGCAACCAGTTATTAGGCCAATTGAGCAAAAGCCAGTAATTAGGCCTGTTAAGCCTGCGGTGCAAAGGCCTGCACTACCTGTTAATAAACCCGGGAGTATTTCTAAAGATAAACGACAACGGTAAAGGGTGTAACTAAAAAAGGATTTAAATTTTAAGAAGTTTTTACATTGAAAAATAATAACCAACGATAATTATGAAATATCCATTACTGGTTCTGTTCCTTGCTGCTATGATAATAGCATCCTGCAACAATGAGCCAAAAAAATCAACCGAAACAACCACAGCGGAGGATACAGTAAAAACGGTAGAAAATAAAATAATGATACCGGTATCTTCCTGCTATTCTTCTACAACGGGTAAAGACACTGTTACATTAAAAGTGGAAATATTTCCCAATGTTGTTACCGGAAAATTATCGTACAAGCTTTATGAAAAAGACAGCAGCAAAGGCGAATTTGATGGTCAGCTTCATGGCGATACATTACTGGCAGATTATACATTTATGTCAGAAGGAAAACTATCCACCAGGCAGGTTATATTTTTAATAAAAAACAATATAGTTGCAGAAGGCTATGGAAATATGGAAGAAAAAAATGGGAAGATGGTATTCAAAAATATAAAGGAAGTGAGTTTTGAAAAAGGGCTGTCCCTCAAAAAAGTTGAATGCGGTGAGTATTAGAAATATATACTCCGCAAGGGGGTAAATAAGTGAATTGAAGAATACTTAATTTAAATAACCCTATTGTTAGGTTGTTAGTGAAAAGAGTAAACAAAATGAATGCAGTACATAATAATATAGCAATATAACAATTCAACTTTTTATCCATTATTAATATAACTTTCAGTTTACAAGTAACCAATTTTTAATTACCTAAATAAGAGTATGAACAAGTATTTATTAAAATCGGCAGTACCTGTTACAATTGTTTTACTGCTTACCTGCTGCACTACGTCCATTGGCTATGCACAAACAAAAGATTCCCTGTTAAGAGTATATAACAATGAAACCATCCATTCGTTTGGAAAAATTTATGTAAAAGGAAGTAAGCAACTGAAATTCGGGGATTTAAAACCTGAGTTTAATTCCGGTATAACAAAAGATCTGTACAAAAAATCGAAAGGAAATTTAATATTGAGCAGGGCTTTTACGGTTACCTCTATAGCGGCACTTATTACCGGTGCAATAATTAAAAAAAATAACAACGGCGGTGGCATAGCCTTAAGTGTAGTTGGTATTGGATTAAATTTAGGCAGCTTACACTTTCGTAAACAATCAACAGAATTAATAGACAGGGCTATATGGCAAAGAAATAAAGAAATTTTATTTGGTGTTCAGTAGTAACTATTATTTGCGTTCAGTTAAATGTCAAGGAAACGTAAACTGAAAATAAAAAAATAATAATTCACTACACGCCAATAAGCAGATAATTAAAACTCATGCATTATGAAAAAAAACAGTTTACTTTTTATTGCAGTAATTACAGTGTTTGCTTCGTACTCAGCAAACGCACAAAGTAGTTCGGCAGATAATATTGATGTAAAAACGGAGGCTGGTAAAGTGCGGGGGAAACTTAGTAAAGGCATTGCCATTTTTAAAAACATCCCTTATGCAGCGCCGCCAGTTGGCAATCTTCGCTTTGCCGCTCCTGTAAAACCAATACCATGGGACGATATCCGTGATGCAATTAAATCCGGGCCCACTCCACCAAACCCCACTCCCAAAGCAGGTGATATTGACGATAAGCCTACTGTTGGTAATGGCTGGGTAAAAGGAGACGATTTCCTCACTGCTAACGTGTGGACACCTGACGTAAATAGTAACCGCTTACCGGTAATGGTATATATTTATGGCGGGGCATTTGTTAAGGGTGCAAGCGATGTGCCGCTATTTGATGGAACTAACTTTGCAAAAAAGGGAGTAGTGATGGTTTCATTTAATTATCGCCTGGGTATTGAAGGATTTTTGAAAATAAATGGCGTTCCCACCAATATTGGAATCCGTGATCAGATAGCTGCACTTAAATGGGTGCAGGATAACATCGCTGCCTTTGGGGGCGACCCAGGTAATGTTACTATTTTCGGTGAATCGGCCGGAGCAATATGTGTTGGCATATTAGTTACAAGCCCTGCTACTAAAGGGTTATTTAAAAGGGCTATCATTCAAAGCGGATCGGGGCAGGCAGTATTAAGTGGTGAACAGGCAGACCGTATTGCTAACCAGTATGCAAAAACACTTCGCATAAAAAATACAAGAGATGCCTACATTAAATTTACGCCTGAAGAACTTCTTGCATCGCAACCTAAAGTAACTCCTAAAATGGTTAAGCTGGAAACAGAAGATTTTCCTGATCCTTCAGGTGGTGTTAGTCTGTATTTTCCTGTTATTGACGGTGATATTATTCCTGAGATGCCAATAATAAATGCACGTAATGGTGCAGGGTCAGATTATGATTTGATGATTGGTTACAATACAGATGAAATGAATTTTTTTTTGTTGCCAACTGGTTTGCTCAAAAAAATTAAATTTAATGTGGTATTGAACCTGGCTGTAAAAAAAGTACATCCGGCGCCCTCGGCATTAATTGCAGTATACAAAAAAGCGTATCCCAAAAAAAATTTAGGGGAACTTCTTTCAGCCATACTTACATCATACCAGGCACAAGTGCCCTCTATTCGGTTTGCAAATGCACATTCACTTTCTGGAAAAACCTATATGTATGAATTTGCCTGGCCATCTTCTGTTGCCAATGGAACTTATGGAGCTTATCATGGGCTTGAGCTACCTTTTGTTTTTAATAATTTGGACGTGGTAAAGGGAGAAAGAGGAATGCTGGGCCCTAACGAAGCGCCACATGAATTAGGCGATAAAATGCAGGATGCATGGGTTCAATTTGCTAAAACAGGTAACCCCGGCTGGGATGCTTATAATACAACAGAGCGCAAAACAATGCTTATAAATAAAACATGGCTATTGCAAAATAAACCGCATGCAAAAGTGCTGGCCGCATGGGATGGTGTAAGGGAACAATAGAAGATAATTATTATCATATAAAAGCATAATAACGCTCATGAAAAAAATAACAACATCCATTGCTTCTCTGGCAATATTCATTTTATTAGCGGGTTGCCATAGTACCAAACCGATAAGTGCCGGAACCTCCGGAGGTAGCGAAATGTTGTTCCAATATCAATGGGATGTAACAGAACTACAGGGGAAACAGGTTGTAATATCTTCCGGCAATCAACCTAACCTTTTATTTTATCCCGGCCAGGTAAGCAGGGTTTCAGGAAGTACAGGCTGTAATAAATTAAACGGCAGCTTTGAATTAACAGGCGTAAACTTTATTAAGTTTTCTCCGCTTGCTACAACAAAAATGGCGTGCATGGGAGATAATGTTGAGTCCGGGTTTTTAGAAGCATTGGGGAAAGTAAATAAATGGAGTATAATCAATAAGCAACTCTTACTAAACAATGGTAAAATGCTCCTGGCAAAACTAAAAGCAGTGACACCTGAATCTTCAAAATTAAATGGCGCATGGGAACTGAATCATATCTCAGGACCAAGAATTGCATTTGACGGTTTATACCCCGATAAAAAACCGCAGATAACTTTTAATTTACCTGCTAACGAATTAGGAGGGCAATACCAGTTGAAACGGCTTCAGCAGTAAAATAACAATTGATGGTAATAAAATAACCATAGCTGAACCTTTTGCAAAAACCATGATATTTTGTGAAGGTGGTGTCGAAAGTACATTTTTGAATATGCTGAAAAAAGTAAACAAATATGCAGTAACAGATGGCAATTTAAACATACTTACGTTTATAATTGATTATGTTGCAGTAATGCGGTTTACAAAAAAAGCAGCAGCGAAGTGATAGATAAGAATAAACCTATTGGTATGATAAGAACATTGGTATACTTTTTATCAGTTATTTCTTTTTGGGGTTGTGTTCAGCCTTTAAAAACAGGCAATAATATCTTCAAAAAAGACAGCATAATAGCAAACAATTCACTTGCACTACAGCCTGATAAGTTTAGAACAAAATTTGAGCAGGGGATTGATTTTATAGCATCGGGTAATGAACTTTTTTGGATCCTTGAAATTGATTTTGATAAATCCATGCATTTTAAAATGCCGGATGGGTTTGAAATACATACACCTGCTGTGGAAGGGGTGAAAGCAATGGATGCAAATGTAACCCGTTATAATGCCAGTACCGAAAAAGGCACCCTAACTGTTCAGATACAAAAATTAGAATGTATCAATGATATGTCTGGCGAAAAGTTAGGATATACTGTAACTATTGACACAAAAAATAAAACAGATAAAGAGTACCGCACTTATAAAGGTTGTGGCCAATATCTTGCTGATTACAGGCTGCACGACATCTGGTTGCTGGACAGTATTAATAATAAAAAAATGGTTGCCGCAGATTTTTTGAAAGGGATCCCTTAATTAGAATTCAACTTATCAGAAAAGAAAATTTTCGGGAATACCGGGTGCAATAACATCAACGGAGTGATGGAGGTTTTGGTAAAGAAAATTTATTTTGGGAGGTTGGCAACCACCCGTATGACTTGTAAGAATATGAATTTTGAATTAGCCTATTTGCAAAAGCTGGATAATAAAATCATACCCTATCAAATTAAACCTGGCAAACTTTATTTGCAAGTCAGTTCCGATTCAGTATTTGTTTACAGAAAAATTAATTGATTCTTTTATTTTTAATAAAATAGCAACTACCAATTAACTCAAAAGTAGCAACCATAAAACTTATTATAAAAATGCCCTTTTGTTATTGAGGAAAATAGAAAATAATATTAATCTTTTCTTAAGAATGAAAAATTGTATAATTTGCCATTGCTTATTTTGAGGAGCAAAGCGAAAATTTATTTACCCGGTATTTAACCCTTAACCCAAAACTATCTGTTAAATGCTTTTCAATTCACTTCATTTTTTTGCCTTCTTTATTATTGTGACGGCTATCTATTACTTGCTTCCTTATAAATTAAGGTGGATTTTACTACTTGCCGCCAGTTGTTATTTTTACATGGCATTTGTTCCTGTTTATATACTGATACTGGGCTTCACAATAGTTGTCGATTACATTGCGGGTCTCTGCATTGAAAATGCGCAACAAAAAAAACGTAAACTATTTTTAATCTGTAGCCTTTTTGCCAATATTGGGGTGCTGGCTGTATTTAAATACTACAATTTCGCTAACGAAAACCTTTCATCACTGTTGCATTATTTTGGCGTTAATAATCCTGTTCCCTTCCTGTCTATTCTTTTACCAATTGGTCTTTCATTTCATACGTTTCAAGCTATGAGTTATACCATAGAAGTATATAGGGGCAACCAGAAAGCAGAAAGGCATTTTGGTATTTATGCCTTGTATGTAATGTTTTATCCGCAGTTGGTAGCAGGCCCAATAGAGCGCCCGCAAAATCTTTTACACCAATTTAGGGAAAAGCACCTGTTGCAATACAACAACTTCGCCGAAGGGCTTAAACTGATGATTTGGGGGTTATTTAAAAAGATAGTAATTGCAGACAGGTTATCAATTTATGTGAACACGGTTTATAATAATGCAGACCAGCACAATGGTACAACGCTTATTGTAGCCACCCTGTTTTTTTCGGTACAGATTTACTGTGATTTTTCAGGCTATTCAGATATCGCCATCGGGGCCGCCCGTGTAATGGGATTTAAACTAATGTCGAATTTCAAGCGTCCATATTTTTCAAAAAGTATTTCAGAATTCTGGCAGCGCTGGCATATATCTTTGTCAACCTGGTTTAAAGATTATTTATATTTCCCCCTGGGAGGAAATAAGGTTTCTATAAAACGCTGGTGTTTTAATATACTGGTAGTCTTCATTATTAGCGGCTTCTGGCATGGCGCTAACTGGACATTTATTTTGTGGGGTGCCATCAACGGTTTCTATCTTTTGTTTGCCCGCTTCACGCAAAACATCCGAACCAAATTGACATCACTTACTGGGCTAAGCCGGCTGCCGAAAATAAATTTGTTTATACAGGTTGTTATCACCTGGTTGCTCACATGTTTTGCCTGGATTTTTTTTAGGGCAAACAGCACTAAAGATGCCTTCGAAATAGTTAAGAAGATCTTTTCTACGGGAGGCGCTGTATTTACAGAAGGTTCTTCTGTTATGGTATTTTCCTGCGCAGGCGTTCTGTTCTTATTTCTTGTGGAGTTTAAAAGACATTATTACAACGGCTTATTTAGCTTGTCCAATAATACCAACCGGCTGATTCCAAAATTTTATTATTGCTTACTTGTTATCATGATATTACTGGTGGGCGTGGCAGATGGCGGGCAATTTATTTATTTTCAATTTTAATATTTACCGGAATGATAAAAAAAATAAATTCACGAACCGGAAAAGTACTGGCGTACTGTTTTGTACAATTAGCATTGTTTGTTGCAATTGTAGTACTTATTGATTTTGGCATAGGAAACCTGCTGCAGCATTTTTATTTTACAATGAAAAGAGGCACTCAGTACAGAACAACTTATGCCATAGAAAAGACAACCGCAGATATAATCATATTTGGTTCTTCAAGAGCTGTTCATCAATACGATCCTTTGATTTTTGAAGAAAGGCTTAAACTTTCCTGTTATAATGCAGGCAGGGATGGCGAAGAATCTACCCTTTATCATTATGCTGTGCTAAAAGGTATTACTAAAAGATATACACCTAAAATTGTAATACTAGACCTTATGAATGGTGAATTGGGAAACCAACTCTATAGTTACGACAGACTGGCTTCCCTGTCTCCCTACTATCATACGCATCCGGAATTGCGTTCTATCATTGATCTTAGAAGCAAGCATGAAACACTAAGAAAAATATCTTCAATATATCCATTCAACTCCCTGATCATATCTATTTTTACAAATAACCTGAATGCCCGCAAAGAAAAAAATCCTGACATTCAGGGCTACTTACCTATCCAATCCACAAAAATAATCACTAAAGCCCTCAGTACTTACGACAAGACTGAGCAATATGATTTAGACAGCATTAAGATAAGCGTGCTGAAATTATTTATTGGAGAGTGCAACCAGAAAAAAATAAAACTATTTATTATTTGCTCGCCTTATTATGAAAAAGAAACAGGAACAGATTACTCAATAGTCAATATTGAAAAAATAGCCGCATCAAAAAATATAGACTTTTTTAATTTTGGCCAGGACAGCTTTTATTTAAAAAGGCCGGAGTTGTTTTGTGATGTATTGCACCTTAATAAAAACGGAGCTACCATATTTTCGAATACAGTGGCAGAAAAAATTATGTTGGCAGATAAAAGTAGAACCACTCTACAACATTAACCCATGTTGCCAGCAGCAATTATAAAAAAGGGGCTTATCAATTATGCAATAACACAATTAAAGAGACGTAATTTGTAATTCATTTTTTATTTACGGATAGAATTTTAGAATTTGAGTAAATAACCCAAGCAATGATTACCATGATTGTAAAAATTAACCCGCGGGCAATAACTTATTTCTTTCTTTTTTTTGCGGTGAATGCTCTGATTACACTGAATGGGTATTCACAGGCTGGCAGACCAGATTCCACTTCAATGTCGAAAGATCCGGGACGATCGCTGTTGCCGGTACCAAAAAAAGTTGCACTTTCAACAAGCAATTATTTAATTGATGAAAGCTGGTCTCTCGAAACAGCAGGCTTATCAAAAAATGCGCCTTCCGTATTAAGTTTAACCACTGAATTAAAAGAACGGTTTGGGCTTCGCCTAAATGGAGTAAGTGGAAAACGGGGCCACAAAATATTCCTGACGATTAACCCGGGTGCTGTACCCATCGGCCAGACGATAGATACAAACCGCTCTTCCCTAAAACAACAGGCATACCGGTTAACGCTGGACCAACAACGCATTTCTGTTACAGCAAATGGAGCCCAGGGGCTATTTTACGGGGTTCAAACGCTGCTGCAATTATTACAACAGGATAAAAACCAGGTATTTTTTGCAGGTGGTGAGATTACTGACTGGCCTGATACAGATTTAAGATTGATTTATTGGGATGATGCCCATCATCTGGAACGGCTTGAAGCACTAAAGCGGGCCATCCGGCAGGCCAGCTATTACAAGATCAATGCATTTTCAATAAAGTTAGAAGGCCACTTCCAATTTTCAGCGGCCAAAGCAATTGTTGAACCGTTTGCTTATACACCAGCGGAATTCCAGGAATTAACAGACTACGCAAAGGCGCACTATGTTGAACTCGTTCCATACCTGGATGCACCTGCGCATATTGCTTTTATTTTAAAGCATCCTGCTTATGCAGATCTTCGGGCTTTCCCGGGTTCAAATTACGAACTGGATGTTATGAGTCCAAAAGCCGATGAACTTATATTAGGGATGTTTGATAATCTTATACAGGCAAATAAAGGCGGTAAATATGTTATTCTCTCTACCGACGAAGCGTACTACGTTGGCATGTCAGTGAAAGAAAAAAAACGTGCACAGGAGCTCGGGGGTAATGGAAAATTACTGGCTGAGTATATTACAAGGATTTCAAATAAACTGAAAGAAAAAGGTCGGAAAGTTATTATCTGGGGAGAATATCCGATGATGATTTCGGATATTAAATCGCTTCCATCCCATCTTATAAATGGAGTGTACGATGATGCATGGGCTCCGGTATCCAAAGAACACGGCATCCGCCAACTTATATATACTGCAACCCAGGGTGAAGAACCGCTTTTCCCCAATTATCATAAATTACCACCTGGAAATATTTTCGAAAAGCCAGCGCTTGCACAAACTGATGATGAACCCCAGCAAGGCGACCTCACCAAAGGCCGGGTAGGGGAAATGGTCGATTATGTTACCGCAACAATTAGGGGAGGAAAATCTGATTTTATGGGAACAATAGTAGCTGCCTGGGCAGATGCTGGCTTGAACCCCGAGACTTTCTGGTTGGGCTATGCTACCGGTTCCTCGGTAGGATGGAATGGCAGTAATTTAGTTAATGCAAAAGAATTGACCAGCCGGTTTTATAATTCTTTTTATGGTAACAGAACAACCCGGATGGACAGGGTTTATGAATTGCTAAGTAACCAGGCTGAATTTTGGTATAAAAGCTGGGACTGGGAATTAACTAAAAGCCGCCCACCCATATTCGGTTATTCAGCCGCTATTTATGATACACCGAAACCAGCGAATGATCAGACATTAGCTTTATTGCCTGTTCCTTCCAGCTCAGACCTTTCCATAACTGAAGATTGGAAAAAGGATAATACCGGACGAATACAGGCGGCTGAGAAATTTCTGAAAGATAATGATGAGCTGATGAGTTTGTTGAATGAAAACCTGATCGCAGCCGATCATCAGCATTATAATTTACAAGTCCTTCGTACAGTCGCACAACTCTGCCGTCAGAATTTAAATATGTTACTCGACCTGCAAAGGATTAATAATATTTTAGTGCTTGCGTCAAAAACAACAGCTACTAATCCGGAAGTCTCGCTATCGCTTATTGACCAGGCTTTATACCAGCTTGAGAAAATCCGTAACGAACGAAACGATGTTTTGCAGTCAGTCACATCTGTATGGTATCAGGATTGGTTTCCCCGTGTTGCTGAAGCAAATGGCCGCAAATTCCTCGACCAGGTAGATGATGTAAAAGATCATCCACCGGCCAGAACAGTAGACATGAGTTATTTAATTTACCGGCAATTGAGATATCCCTTAGGAAAATGGGCAGAAGAAGTAGTGAATGCACGGAATCAATTTGCCAAAAAAAACAATTTGCCTTTGAGAACATTTTTATTTGACTGGAAAAGCACGGAATAATAATTTATTTTTAACCAAACCGGATATCGGTTGGTTTCAAACCAGTTGAAAAAGACATAACGTCGAAAACAAGCCTGATGTATTACAGCGTTTCCAATAGTACGCCAATTCGTGGATTAGTAACGATGGCGCCTGATGGGAGCACTAGCACGGGCGAAGAATAGAAATTATTTTAAGAGTTTGGAAGCAACAAAATCACAGATAAAAATTTCATTCAGCTGGCTCAAGTAAGCAACAACATATTTCTTATAACTAACACAGCGATAGTCAAGATACTTCCATAGGTTATTATAATTACAGGGCTTATGCTCTATTCTTTCGTTAGAAAGTTTTTCAAAAAATTCAAAGGCTTCATCTACAAATTATTTTGCAGTTTCCGGCATTCCCTTGCCTTCTATAAAAAGGGCAATGTCTGCCACCGCATCAGCAGCAGGTTCTAAAATGCTTACTTTCCTTTTGCCCATTTATCTATCATTTTATAGGCGTGTTTTTTACCAGCAGC